>NZ_JACVVF010000044.1:0-41884 GCF_016648095.1 Pseudomonas sp. S32 | reverse complement strand
CATGCCCGTCACCTCCCTCCGCAAGTCCTTCGTTCGGCCTCCTGAAGTCGCTCAAGATCAAGAGCCAGATCAAGAGCCAGATCAAGAGCCAGATCAAGAGCCAGATCAAGAGCAGATCAAGAGCAGATCAAGAGCAGATCAAGATCAACGGCAACGGGGCGTTCGGTGGAAGGGGTTACTACTTACCAGCGCGCACGGCTCGCCAGCTTCGCCTCAGAACCAGCGATCGTTCTTCTTGCGCCCACGGGTGAGGGCGGGCAGGATCAGGCCCGCCAACAGGCCGGCACCGGCGATGCTGCCGCCATACACCATGTAGCGCATCATCACCTGTTTGTTCTCGTCGCCCAACCTTGCCTGCGTATCACGCAAGGTCGACTGGCTTTGGTCGAGCTCATCGCTCAGCGACTTGTTGCGCGCTTCGAGCTCATCCACCAGTTGCTTGCGCGAATCGAGGGTTTCCTGCATGCCCTGGACGCGGTTTTTCCAGCTGTCGTCGATGGTCTTCAGTTGCCCCGTAAGCTCCGCAACCTGCGCATCCAGCTGCGGCAGGCGGTCGCCCTGGCCAGGTACCGACTGCAAGTCGCTGGACAGGATCCACACCACGTCGCCGTTCTGCCCGCGCACCTGGCTGTAGTTACCCTGGGTGCTGACCAAAGTCAGTTTCTGGCCAGACTTGAGGGTGCCGACGATACGGTGACCGTCTGTCGGGCCGCTGCGCACATAGGTGCTCAGGCTGTCGCTCACCCAGCGTGCATCGCTGGCAGGCTCTTCGGCATGCGCCGGCACGGCAAGGGCCACCGTGGCGGCGAGCAGGCCACCGCGCAGGGCAGTAAGGGCGTAGGCAGTTGGGCGGGAATCGGGCATTTTGAGTCTTCGCTGAAACAGGACAAAAGTAGGCCGGGGACTGGGCCGGTGAACCGGTCGGTGGGTTGACCGTCAGCCAAAGACCTTTTTTTTGTAAGCTGGTTCAGCGATCGGGTTCGGAAATATCTACAGCATGTTGCAACGTAGGCAGGCTTTGCGACCTCACAGCGCCTGTTCATAGCATCCCGTCAGGGGGCGTACCTGTCGTCAGCTCATCCGGCAGCGGCACCACCGGGGCGGCCTCCTTGGCCCACCAGGTGTTCTTGCGGCACACCAGCCTGAACTTGTAAAGCTGCCCGTCTGCTGGCTTGAGTCCGGGGTCGAGCAGGTCTGCGCCTCGCACCAATGCACTGTGGCCGTTTATGCACAGAATGCAGCCAAACTGCTTGCCCTGGTCGAACCAGGCAACCCTGCCAATCCAATGCTCTTGCACGATCTGACACCCCCAACCATCCAGCATCCGGGGCTGTTGCCCAGGTAGCACCATGCTGCGGCGGTCGACCAAAAGCTGAAACTGGCAATTTTGCCAGTTGGCTCTGCGCCGTGGCAGGTGCGCAGGGCGAGGGGCGGCAATGGCTCAGTGTTAAATCTCTGAGCACGAAGAACCAGCCGATAAGGCCGAGAACAATCCAATCGAGCGTCTCTGTGCGGCCTGGCCACCCCTTGCAGACCCCCGAGCCATTTTTAGTTGGTGGCAGCATGACCCTTCCTTGTCACGTTCTGTTAACCTGAACGGCATCACCTGGGCCTGCATCCCCGAGAAGCGTGGACACGTTGCTTGCAGCGGCCTGGGTTGTACCAGGAAACGGAGATTCGTCTAGATGGCCACTGACCGTGTGAGCCTGATTCATTTCGATAAACTGAGCATGAGCCCAGATGCTGCCAACCGGTTCCAGTCCGCCCTCGACGCCCTGGAGGCGCTGAAGCTGCAGGACCGTTACGTGTACCTCATCGCTCCCTATCTGGGTGACATCGCGGACGCTTCCGATACTGAGCAATTGGCCACGGCGCTGCAGCAGAGCCAGCGCGTGGTCGAGGAATTACTGGCTGCCAGGTCGGTAACCCAGGCCAAGGCAGAAGAGGTCAACCAGGTGTTCCTGCGCGCTGCGGAGCGCGCCCGGGCCGAGCTGTCGGGCTGAGCCGCGCATCGCCCAGGCCCTGCCGCTTTTGCTGCTTCATGCGCCCGGTAACTGCTCCCCCTAGATAGCGAAGAGGGTAGAAGGCCATGCGTTGCGTTCGCCGCGTCATGCTGCTTCTGTCTTGCCTGGCATTACTGCCAGGCTTCGTCGTGCCGGCCGAGCGCTGCCAGCGACTGACCGCCACCGGTAACCCTGAATACCCCCCTTATCTATGGCGCGACCCTGCCAACCCTCAGCAACTGATCGGCGCCAATGCCGACCTGGTCAAGCACCTGGCCGAGCGCCTGGGCCTTGACATTGATGTGGTCTATGGCGGGCCGTGGTCCCGCGCCCAGGAAGAGGTGCGCACCGGCAGGATCGACCTGCTGGCCGGTTATTTCATGACCGATGCACGTGAGCAGCAGATGGATTTCGTGCTGCCCCCCTTCCTCCATACGCCGAGCGTGGTCTGGGTGCGCCGGGAGGGCACCTTTGATTACCGGCAATGGGCCGACCTGAGGGAGCGCAAAGGCGGCACGCTGGTGAACAACAGCCACGGCCAGCAGTTCGATGACTACGCCCGGCAATACCTCACCCTCGAAGCCGTGCCTACCGCAAGGCAGGCATTTGAAAAGCTGGTGCACAAACGCAGTGATTACGTGGTGTACGAGCAATACCCCGGAATGGCGTTGGCCCGCACGCTGGGTATTGAAGGCGAGCTGCTGGTGTTGCAGCCGCCTGTATCCAGCGAAGGGCTTTATCTGGCGATGTCGCGCGCCTCACCTTGCAATCAACCCGCGTTGATCGAGGCGCTCACTCGCGAGATGAAGGAGGTCACCGCGGGAGCACTGCCTGATCAACTGTTGAAGCAGAACCTGCAGCGACGGCAGGAGTGAGTGAGCGCGGCCCCGCTACCGCATATGCAGGATGATCGGGCTGCTGCTGGCCGGGTCGGTATGGTCCCGCAGCTTCGCTACCGCCGCCGGGTCCACCGCCGGGCCATGGTTACCCCAGGCACTGCGCACAAAGCTCAGTACCTCGGCAACCTCCTGATCGCTCAACTGTGCCCTGAACGCCGGCATCCGGTAGGCGTCCGGCATGCCCGCAGCCACCACGCGCTGTGAACCGTTGAGGGTGATGTTGATGGCTGAAGCGTTCTCTTTGGCCAATGCCGAGGTAGCGCCGGCCAACGGTGGCATCCATTCGCCCTGGCCCTTGCCGTCCATGCCGTGGCAGGAAGCGCAGCGGGTCACGTAAGTGTGCGCCCCAGGCCGATCGAGCTGGGCGACACCAGGCTCATCCTGATACTGCCAGGGCGTCCCGTCGCGTGCGGGGTCGCCTGGCAGCGACGTGAGATAACGAGCGATGGCTGACAGGTCCTGATCGTTCATGAACTGCGTGGAGTTGTTGAACGCCTCGGTCATGGAGCCGAATACCACGGCATGACGGTTACGCCCAGTTTTCAAAAACTGCACCACGTCGGCCTCGCTCCAGCGGCCAAGGCCCGTGTTGTGATCGGCGCGCAGGCTTGGCGCATACCAGCCGTCTAGCAGCGCCCCCGCCAGGAACGGTGCGCCGCTGTCATCCAGCGCCTTCTCATTGAACGCCAGCCCGCGGGGTGTGTGGCAGCTGCCGCAGTGGCCGGGCCCCTGCACAATGTAGGCACCCCGGTTCCAGAGCGCATCCTGCCCGGGTTTGTCGGCGTAAGGCTCGGTGGGAGCGAACAGGCCGTTCCACAGGGCGATGGGCCAGCGCATGTTCAGCGGCCACGGGATGCTACTGGCCTGGTTGGGCTGGCGCGCCGGTTGCACGCTGCGCATGAAGAACGCATACAGGGCCTTGACGTCTTCATCGCTGAGCTTGGCGTAGGACGGGTAGGGCATGGCTGGGTAAAGCCGTCGCCCACCCGGTGCCACCCCCTGGCGCACGGCGCGGTCGAAGTCCGCCAGGCTGTAGCTGCCAATGCCGGTTTCAGCGTCGGGAGTGATGTTGGTGGCATGGATGGCGCCCAGTGGCGTCGCCATTTCCAGCCCGCCGGCAAAGGGCTTTTGCCCTGGCAGGCTGTGGCAGGCCACGCAATCGCCAAGGCGCGCCACGTATTCGCCTCGGCTTACCAGGGCCGGGTCATCGATGGCTGCCTGTGTACGTTTAAAAGGCGAGGCCGGCTCACGGGTGACATACCACGTCACCAGGCCCGCGGCCACTGCACAGGGCAGCAGCAACCAGCCAAGGGTTGTTTTCATACGACGTGTCATCGCGGCGTCCTTGTCGGTCAGCTGAAGGTATGACGGCTCATGGGCAGGCTACGCACCCGTTTGCCGGTGAGCTGGGCAACCGCGTTTGCCACGGCAGGCGCCACCGCTGGCAAGGGGGGCTCGCCGATGCCACCCATCTTCGCGCCGCTCTCGATGATGCGCACATGCACCCGTGCCATGCGCGACGGCGGCAGGATCGGATAGAGGTCGTAATTGCGCGCCCGGGGCATGCCGTCCACATATACAGCTTCTTCCACCAGCGTTTGTGAAAGGCCCAGCGCCACGGCGCCATTGACCTGATGCTCGATGATGGCTGGGTTGACGATGCTGCCAGGGTCGATGGCCTGCCAGATGTCATGCACCTTCACCTGGCCATTCTCGATCGACACTTCGGCGATGACCGCAGCCTCGGAACCGAACGGCGACGCCATAGCCACACCCCGCGCCCTTCGGCTGCCGTCCTCGGCGGTGAACGGCCCGCGCTTCCAGCCGCCAGACAACTCGCCCACGGCTTGCAGCAAGTGGGTCAGGCGCGGGTTGTCACGCAGCAGGTGTAGGCGCAGTTCAAACGGGTCCTTGCCACCCTTGTCGGCCAGTTCGTCCAGAAAGGACTCGTAGAAGAAGTCGTTCAGCGAATTGCCCACCGACCGCCAGTAACCGAGCATCGCCGGCCCCTTCACGTAGACCTGGGCGATGCGTTTGTGCGCGATCGCATAGGCCTTGCCCGACAGCCCCTCGAGCGCCGTGGGGTCTATCTTCTCGCCCTGCTTGCCCGCCAGTGCCTCGGTCGGGCCTTCGGTAGCGCTGACCGCCTCCAGGGCTATGGGCATACCGTCGGCATCCAGTGCGGCACGGAATTTCACGGCAGCAACCGGGCGCAGCACGTCGCGCAGAAACTCTTCTTCCCGGCTCCAGATCAGTTTCACTGGCTGGCCGACCGCTTTGGCCAGCGCGATAGCTTGCGGGTAAGGGTTGGCGGACTCATACAGGAAATGGCGGCCAAAGAAACCGCCCAGCAGGGGTGAGTGGAGGGTGATCTGGCTAGCGTCCAGGCCCGTGCGTTTGGCTATGTCGTCGCGGAACATGTCGGGCGCCTGGTTCGGCAACCAGACTTCCAGGGTGCCGTCCGGGTTGAAACGGGCCAACGCAGAGGGTGGCTCCAGCTGGGCGTGGTTGAGGTACTGGTTGTGATAGCTGGCTTCTACCTTGGTCGGTGCGCTGCCCAGGGTAGCTACGAAATCGCCCGCCTGCTCTTCATCCCGGGCCGGGCCTTGCGTCGCGCCCAAGTGCTCTACCCAGCGGTCGCTGGAAAAGTCCGCAGGCATCGCGCGCACGGTGGAGCCCGCCGCCGCTTCCTGCCAGTCCACCTGCAGGGCCTCCACTGCCCGCTTAGCGTGCCACCAGCGTTTGGCGACCACTGCCACGGCCCCCGGCAGTTGATGCACCGAGTGCACGCCGTGCATGGCCTTGACCTCGGGCTCGTTGCGCAGGCCGCCAACCGTCATGCCCAGGCGCGGTGCGTGCTGGACAGCGGCGTGCAGCATGTTCTCGACGGTGATATCGATGCAGTACATGGCCTTGCCGGTGGACTTGTCACGGGCATCCAGGCGCATGACAGGCCTGCCGATCCAGCGGAACGTGGCGGGGTCGCGGAGCTTCAGGGTAGTGGGGTCGGGTACCGGTAGGTCCATGGCCCGCCCGGCCAGTTCGCCGTAGGGTATGGATCGCCCGGTCGTGGTATGTACTACAGTACCCGGAGTAGTGGACAGCTCTGCCAACGGCACACCCAGCTTCTCGGCACCCGCCTGCAGCAGCATGGCGCGAGCGAGGGCGCCAAGGCGGCGCATGGTGGGGTAGCTCATGCGCACCGACATGCTCCCACCTGTGATGCGCATGCCGTTCTCCATCACCACATAGGCATCACCAGGGGGCGCGCTCTCGACCACGAAGTTGACGGGGTCGACGTCGAGCTCTTCTCCGACGATCTGCGCCATGGCGGTGAACGGCCCCTGGCCGCCTTCCATGAACGGGCTCAGTAGGCGCACCGTGCCGTCAGGGCGAATCTCCAGAAACGCGGGCACCTGGGTACCACGCTCGGCATGGGTGGCTGCCTGTACGCGAGAAACGCCAAGCGGGAGGCCAAAGCCGAGCACCAGTGCACCCACTGCCGTACCGGCAAGAAAACGCCGGCGTGACAGGTTCACGGTTTCGCCAGCCTGCAATTTGGCCAGCTCAGGGAACGTATCCATCAGGCTTTCCCCCCTTGCGCCAGCGCGTGCATCGCCGCATGGATGGCGTTGTAGGTGCCGCAGCGGCACAGGTTGACCATGGCCGCATCGATCTGCTCATTGCTGGGGTTGGGGGTGTGCTTGAGCAGGGCGGTCGCCGCCATCACCTGCCCTGACTGGCAGTACCCGCATTGGGCCACCTGGTGCTCAACCCAGGCCGCGACCACCTTCTTGCCGACAGGGTCGTCCTCGATCGCCTCGATGGTGGACACTTCGCGGCCCTCCACGCCCGCCACTGGCGTGACGCATGCGCGCACCACCACACCGTCGACCAGCACCGAGCAGGCCCCGCACTGGGCCAGGCCACAGCCATATTTGGTGCCGGTGAGGCCCAGGTCGTCCCTGAGCACCCACAGCAGGGGCGTGTCGGCTTGCGCTTCGACCTGGTAGGCCGCGCCGTTGATGCGTAATTCCATGGTTCACCTGCCCATCATCGGTTGCTGTCGCTGTTCTGAGATACACCGGGGGTACGTTGCCCCCGTCCGCAAACGCTAGCACATCGTGTCTACCGGCCATCCGAGCAGCAGGCAGATCCAGAGGATCAGGCAAGCATTCCCCCGTAATACGCAAGCGCAGACCGCCTGGCGCGGCGCAGCGGGTACCGGGGAGGATTTCCACGGCGAAAACCCGGATAATGCCGGGCACTTCTGTTCTGCACGTTTAAATCACGGTAAACCCGCATGGAAATCAAGGTCAATTTTCTCGACAATCTGCGCCTCGAAGCCAAGTTCGACGACTTCACGGTGATTGCCGACCAACCGATCCGCTACAAGGGAGACGGCTCGGCGCCGGGGCCGTTTGATTACTTCCTGGCGTCCTCGGCCCTGTGCGCCGCTTACTTCGTCAAGCTGTACTGCCAGGCTCGCGACATTCCGACCGAGAACATTCGGCTGTCGCAGAACAACATCGTCGACCCTGAAAACCGCTACAACCAGGTCTTCAAGATTCAGGTCGAGTTGCCCGAAGACATCTCCGAGAAGGACCGCCAGGGCATCCTGCGTTCCATCGACCGCTGCACGGTGAAGAAGGTGGTGCAAACCGGCCCCGAGTTCGTCATCGAGGTGGTGGACAACCTGGATGCCGACGCCCAGGGGCTGTTGATGCCGGTGGCGCAGACCAGCACCCGTATCCCCGGCAAGGACCTGCCGCTGGAACAGACCATTGCCAACATGTCCGGCATTCTGGCGGGCTTGGGCATGAAGATCGAAATCGCTTCGTGGCGCAATATCGTGCCCAACGTCTGGTCGCTGCACGTGCGCGACGCGCAGTCGCCGATGTGCTTCACCAACGGCAAGGGCGCCACCAAGGAGGCCGCCCTGGCCTCGGCCCTGGGCGAATTCATCGAGCGCCTGAATTGCAACTTCTTCTATAACGACCAGTTCTGGGGCGAAGACATCGCCAATGCGCCGTTTGTGCATTACCCGAACGAGCAGTGGTTCAAGCCCGGCCCGCGTGACGCGCTGCCAGGGGAAATCCTCGACGAAAACTGCCTGGCCATCTACAACCCCGATGGCGAGCTGCGCGGCTCGCACCTGTACGACACCAACTCAGGTAACACGGCGCGGGGCATCTGCTCACTGCCATTCGTGCGCCAGTCGGATGAACAGGTGGTGTACTTCCCGTCCAACCTGATCGAAAACCTGTTCCTGAGCAACGGCATGAGCGCAGGCAATACCCTGGCTGAAGCCCAGGTGCAGTGCCTGTCGGAAATCTTCGAACGGGCCGTGAAGCGCGAGATCCTCGAAGGCGAGCTGTGCCTGCCGGATGTGCCAGCAGAGGTACTGGCCCGTTACCCGGGCATCGTGGCTGGCATTCAGGGGCTGGAAGAGCAGGGCTTCCCGGTGCTGGTCAAGGATGCCTCGCTCGGGGGTGAGTTCCCGGTGATGTGCGTGACCCTCATGAACCCGCGCACAGGGGGCGTGTTCGCCTCGTTCGGTGCACACCCGAGCATGGAAGTGGCGCTGGAACGCAGCCTCACCGAGCTGCTGCAGGGCCGCAGCTTCGAGGGCCTCAATGACCTGCCGCAGCCGACCTTCGAAAGCCACGCGCTGACCGAGCCGAACAACTTCGTCGAACACTTCATCGATTCCAGCGGTGTGGTGTCCTGGCGCTTCTTCAGCAGCAAGGCCGACTTCGAATTCGTCGAGTGGGACTTCTCGGGCCAGGGCGAAGATCGTAACGTCCAGGAAGCCGCCACCCTGTTCGGCATCCTGGCCAACCTGGGCAAAGAGGTGTACATGGCGGTGTACGATAACCTCGGTGCCACCGCCTGCCGCATCCTGGTGCCTGGGTACTCGGAAATCTACCCGGTGGAAGACCTGATCTGGGACAACACCAACCGCGCCCTGAGCTTCCGCGCCGACATCCTCAACCTGCACAGCCTCGACAACCGCTCCCTGAAGCTGTTGCTCAAGCGCCTGGACAACTGTGACGTGGATGACTACACCACCATCACCACGCTGATCGGCGTGGAGTTCGATGACAACACGGTGTGGGGCCAGCTGACCATTCTCGAGCTCAAATTGCTTATCTGCCTGGCTGTGCAGCGCTTCGAGGATGCCAAGGAGCTGGTCGAGGCGTTCTTGCAGTTCAACGACAACACCGTCGAGCGGGGCCTGTTTTACCAGGCGCTGAACGTGGTGCTGGAGGTGATGCTGGACGACGACCTGGAAATGGCCGACTTCGAAACCAACTTCCGGCGCATGTTCGGCGACGCGCGCATGGACGCGGTGCTGGGGTCTGTCGATGGCAGCGTACGCTTCCACGGCCTGACCCCGACCAGCATGAAGCTCGAAGGCCTGGACCGCCACCTGCGGCTGCTCGACAGCTACAAGAAACTGCACGCAGCGCGGGCCCGAATGGCCTGAGGGTGTGAGGCCACGCGCGGCGGGGTGGGCCCCGCGTGGCCGAGGGTCATTGGCTGCAAATAGCTTGCAGGATGTTTCAAACGGTTGAAGCGGTGAACTATCACCGCTCCAGGGTGCTCATTGGTTTAGCGCACCTTGCGCGCCCCTGTGGGCTTTTGCCCATCAGAGCTGGGTCACCGAATGAAAAGGAGGCACCGTGACCGTAACCGACCAAACCCTTTACCGCTGCAGGCCCGGCCCGCTGCACGCGCTGCTGTTGGCAGGCAGCGTGCCGTTGTTCCTTGGCGCCATGCTGAGCGACATCGCCTACTACAACAGCTACCAGATCCAGTGGAGCAACTTCGCCGCCTGGCTTATCGCCGGTGGGCTGGTGTTCTGCGGGCTGGCGTTATTGTTCGCTTTGGTCAACCTGGTGCGGGCGCGGCAAAAAGCCGGCCGGCCTACCCTGTATTTCGTGCTCTTGCTGGTGACTTGGGCGCTGGGCTTGGTCAATGCGTTCGAGCATGCCAAGGATGCCTGGGCCGTGATGCCGTCGGGCTTGGTACTGTCGGTGATCGTGACCGTGCTTGCCGTGGTGGCGGCCTTGCTCGGGTTGAGCAACCTGCGCGCGCGAGGTGAAGCATGAAACGTCTACATGCACTGAGCCTGCTGTCCCTTTCACTGCTGCTGGCCGCCTGTGGCGGCGATGGCGAGCCCACCCAGGCCCATGGCCCGGACCCAAAACTGCCTGAACCCCAGCGCGGCTTGCTGCCGAGCATGAAGATCGCCCAGCCGGTTGCGTGGGGCCAGCAGAAGCCGACCGTGCCAGACGGCTTCAGCGTCACGGCCATCGCCACCGACCTGAAGATCCCCCGGCAAACCCTGGTGCTGCCCAATGGCGACATCCTGGTCGCAGAAGGGCGGGGCGGTAGCGCGGCCAAGCTCAAGCCCAAGGACGTGATCGCCAGCCAGATCAAGGCCAAAGGCAATACCCAGGTCAAGGGTGGCAACCGCCTGACGCTGCTGCGCGATGCCGATGGTGACGGGCGTTATGAAATGCAGACAGTGTTTGCCGAAAACCTCAACGCCCCTTATGGCCTGGCTTTTGCCAACGGCAAGGTCTACGTGGCCAACCAGGATGCGCTGGTGAGCTTTGACTACAAGGACGGCCAAACCAAGGCCGAGGGCGCACCTGCCAAGGTCACCGACCTGCCCGCCGAGATCAACCACCACTGGACCAAGGCACTCACCGTCAGCCCAGACGGGCGTTACCTGTATGTGGGCATCGGCTCCAACAGCAACATCACCGAACGCGGCCTTGAGGTTGAAATCGACCGCGCCATGGTCTGGCAGGTGGATGCCCAGACCGGTGCCCACCGCCCGTACGCTACCGGCCTGCGCAACCCGACGGCGCTGACCATCCAGCCAGGCACCGGCCAGCTGTGGACTGTGGTGAACGAGCGCGACGAACTGGGCCCCGACCTGGTGCCGGACTACCTGACTTCGGTGCGCGAAGGCGGTTTCTATGGCTGGCCCTATAGCTACTGGGGGCAGAATGTAGACGACCGGGTGCGGCCGCAGAACCCTGCCAAAGTTGCCGCAGCCATCAAACCGGACTACAGCCTGGGGTCGCACGTGGCAGCCCTTGGGGTCGACTTCTCGACAGCCGCCATGGGCGAGGGCTTCACCGATGGCGTGTTCGTCGGCGAACACGGCAGCTGGAACCGACCAAACCCGGTGGGCTACAAGGTGATCTTCGTGCCGTTCAGCAATGGCAAGCCGGCCGGCGAGCCGATCGACTTCGCCACCGGCTTCCGCGGCGAAGATGGCAAGACTCGAGGGCGGCCAGTGGGTGTGACCGTAGACCCGCGGGGGGCGTTGATCATCGCTGACGATCTGGCCAATACCGTGTGGCGTGTAACGCGTAACTGATACAGCCAGCCGCTGCAGTAGTTGCATGCCCATGGTTCGCCCATGGCATGCAACCTTCTGCATGTGATCCATGCCAGTTCAGATGATGGTCAGTATTCAAATGGCGAATGCCAGCCGTGCATAGTTTCGATTTCCATAAGACCCATCGATGACCCCAAGCTGTCGTCACGTGTTTGATGATGGAGAACGGTCATGTTCAGTAAAACCATGCTCATGGTGGCAGTGCCGGTAGCCTTGGCAGTGCTTGCAGGCGCCATGCTGCCGTTTCAGGCGGCCGGTAACGCCGCTGCAGGCCGCGCACTGGGTCATTGGTTGTGGGGGGCGTTCGCGTCGCTCACCGTCAGCGGCATCGTAGTGATTGCGGCACTGTTGATCTTGCGTGTACCTGCGCCAGAGGTAGGCAGGGCACTGCAGGGGCCTTGGTGGCTATGGATCGGTGGCGTGCTGGGCGCCTTGTACGTGGCCGGTGCAGCAGCGCTGACGCCCAGATTAGGGGCGGCAGGCTTTCTGGTGCTGGTGGTTGCGGGGCAAATGGTGATGGCCGTGGTGGCCGACCATTTCGGGTGGATGGGGCTGGCCGGAAGGCCGCTTGGCTGGGGGCGGATAGCCGGCTTGCTGCTGATTCTGGGCGGTGTGTGGTTGGTGCAGGGTGGCTGGGCTACAGGTCCACTCCCCAAAACCGACACGGTGATCAAACAGCCCAATGGCTGATCAAGCGTCGGGCTGGCTGCACGCCCACACGCTTTCGCGCAGCCAGCGGTGGCCCGGGTCGTTGTTCTTGCGTGTGTGCCACGCCTGCTGGTAGTCGAAGCACGCGATGTTCAGGGGCGGGGGGAACGCTTGCAGGTACGGTTGCTGTTGCAGGCACCCCACGGCACGCTGGGCCACAGTCAACACCAAGTCGGTGCCCGTCAATACCTCCACTGCTGCACTCCAGTGCGGCAAGGCCAGGGCAATGCGCCGCCGCAAACCCTGTTCGGCCAGGGTGCGTTCGATCTCATCGAAAGCGTCCGGGCGCATGGCCAACAGCACATGAGGGCGCGTCAACCAGTCGTTCAGTGTGAGGCCACCTGAGGGTGGCAGCACGCGCCGGTCTGCCACGCTGACGAAGGTATCCTGGAACAACGCCTGGGCCGTGATCGTTTGAGGCAATTCCGGGAACAGCCCGAGTGCCAGGTCCAGTTCGCCGTCCAGCAACTGGGCAAGCATCGTTTCGCGGCTGGCCTGGCTGATGGCCAGGTCGACCCCGGGGGCGACGCGACGCACATGGCGTACCAACGGCGGCAGGATGATGCGCGAGGCGTAGTCCGATAACGACAGCCGAAAGCGACGCTGGGCCAGCGCCGGGTCGAAATGCGGGGCGGCCAACAGGCCGTTGAGGCTGCCCAAGGCGTCTTCCAGCGGTTGCTCCAGGGTCTGCGCCAGGGACGTGAGCACCATCTTGCCCTGCTGGCGTATCAGCAGCGGGTCATTGAAGTGTTTGCGCAGTTGGGCGAGGGCGTGGCTGACTGCCGGTTGGCTGCGGTGCAGGCGCAGAGCTGCGCGCGTCACATGCTTTTCGCTCAGCAGGGCGTGCAAGGCCAGCAGCAGGTTGAGGTCGATTCTGCGAAGTTCATCCATGGGGCGAATAGCCATCGGCTGTGAAGGTGGCGGCCATCAGCTTAACAAATACTGGGTGCGGGGGTAGCGCTACGCCACCGCAGCCGCGACCTGCCGGCCGCTTGAAGGTATACTCACCGGCCGTTTGACTGTTATCCGAGTATTTCGATGGGTCTTTCTGCAACCGCTTCACCTGAACCGCGCCGCCTGGGCGCACCCCTTGTTGCGCTCGGGCTGCTGATAGCCGGTGCCTGGTTCCTTGATTTGAACGCTGGGTTCAAGCAAGTACTGTTGCTGCTCGTTGGCGCTGCCCTGGGCCTGACCTTGTACCATGCCGCCTTTGGCTTTACCTCAGCGTGGCGGGTGTTCATCAATGAACGCCGTGGTGCAGGCTTGCGGGCACAGATGGTCATGCTGGCCCTGGCCGTTGTGCTGTTCTTCCCTGCACTGTCGGCCGGCACCCTGTTTGGCAACCCCGTCAATGGGCTGGTAGCGCCTGCGGGCGTTTCGGTCGTGTTCGGGGCGTTCATTTTCGGTATTGGCATGCAGCTCGGCGGCGGCTGTGCCTCTGGCACACTGTTCACCGTAGGCGGTGGCAACGCGCGCATGCTGGTCACCTTGCTGTTCTTCATCATCGGTTCGGTGACCGCTACCCACCACGCGGATTGGTGGTTCGCCCTGCCATCGTTCCCGGCCACGTCGATCGTGCAGGCCTGGGGGCTCGCGCCCGCCCTGGTGGTGAGCGTGGCCGTGTTTGCGCTGATTGCATGGGCCACGGTGGTGCTGGAAAAACGCCGGCACGGTGCGCTTGAAAAGCCCCTGCCCAGCGAGCATGAAGGCTTGCGGCGGTTCCTGCGAGGCCCGTGGCCTTTGCTGTGGGGCGCCATTGCCCTGGCGCTGCTCAACTATGCCACGCTGGCGCTTGCTGGCCGGCCTTGGGGTATTACATCTGCCTTTGCCCTATGGGGTGCCAAGGTACTGGACGCAGCAGGCGTGCAGGTGGGTACCTGGGTGTTCTGGCAAGCGCCTGCCAACGCCAAGGCTCTGGCCTCGCCACTTTGGCAGGACATCACCACGGTCATGGACCTGGGCATCGTGCTGGGGGCACTGCTGGCAGCAGGGCTGGCGGGGCGCTTCGCACCTAGCCTGAAAATCCCATTGCCTTCACTGGTAGCAGCAGTGATCGGCGGGCTGTTGCTCGGTTACGGTTCGCGGCTGGCCTATGGCTGCAACATCGGCGCCTACTTCAGCGGCATTGCCTCGGGTAGCCTGCACGGCTGGCTCTGGCTGATCGCGGCTTACCTGGGGAACGTGATTGGCGTGCGCCTTCGCCCGATCTTTTTCGCCGGGGAGCGCCGCCCGGTAACGCTGACCGGCTGCTGACAGATTATCAATGCGCGGGGCGACCGCTGGGCGCCCCAATGCAGCACTCAACTCTGATTCTCAAAATGATAATCGGCATTAACTTCTAACCATAACGCTATGATTAAGAAGTTATTTTCTTGCAACGGCATGCTGCACGCACTGCTCATAGTAGGTTTGCCCGATGGCCGCAGGCTTGAGCCTGGAGCGGCTGTTGAAGGTTTGCTCCGTAATCCCTAAAGCGGTCATGCGCATCCAGGCCTTGGCAAACCTGCGCACCTGCAGCTTCTTGCGCGAGGCATACAGCGTTACCCCTGAAAGCTTCGCCTTTTGCGCCTCGGCTGCAATCTGCGCACCCCATTTGCAGGTGTGGCGATCATTCTGGGTCAACGGACGAGCCTGGGCGCCCATGGTAGCTGAGGCCAACACGCACCCTGCCGCCATTGCTAGAAATACTCGCATGTTGCTGTCCTAAGCATCTGAAGAGAAAAGAAGTTTGCCTTCAGATAATTCGTACAGGGGCCAGCACTTTGCCCTCAGTGGGCCCAGGCTGGCAAACCTGGGACATCACAAGCGCCGATAGCGTGTCAGGCGTATGTGATCGTACAACTGCCTGCGCTATCATGGCGGCTGTCATTCAAGGTGAACAGGGCATGTCAGAGCAACAGCCACAGGCACGGGCCCGGCGCAAGCCGCGTAGCCTGGCGCAGGAACTGGTCACGGTATTGACCGAGCGCATCCGCAGTGGCCAGCTGAAGCGCGGGGACAAGTTGCCGACCGAGTCGCAGATCATGGCCGAGGAGGGCGTAAGCCGCACCGTCGTGCGTGAAGCCATCTCGCGCCTGCAGGCTGCCGGCCAGGTCGAGACCCGTCATGGTATCGGCACCTTCGTGCTGGACGCCTCGCCTGCCGCGGGCTTGCGTATTGACCCGGCCACGGTGGTCACCCTGCGCGAGGTGCTGGCAGTGCTGGAGTTGCGTATTGCCCTGGAAGTGGAGTCGGCCAGCCTGGCAGCGCAGCGGCGCAGTGACGAGCAACTGGCCGGCATGCGCGCGGCGCTGGACGAGCTGAATGAGGGCGCGGCCCATGCCCTGGATGCGGTGTCAGCGGACTTCCAGTTCCACCTGCGCATCGCCCAGGCCAGCGGCAACCACTATTTTGCCGACATCATCCATCACCTGGGTACCAGCATCATCCCGCGCACGCGCCTGAACTCCGCGCGCCTGGCTCACGATGACCAGCCCCATTACATGAGCCGGTTGATGCATGAGCACGAGGCGATCTATGAAGCGATTGCGCGGCAGGACAGCGAGGGGGCGAAGATGGCGATGCGCATGCACCTGAGCAACAGCCGTGAGCGGCTGCGCCAGGTGCATGAACGGGTGCAAGGGAACGAGGGGTGACTGGGGGGCTGCGATGTGTTCGCCTTTGGGGATGCAGCGTCTGTGAGATCGAGCGCCGCCCGCGCGGCGCAATTTCACCCGCCATCCCCCGTCAGCCTCACCTACTGCTCAAGGCCTCCCTCACACCACTCCCCATTCACCAGCCGACGCAACCCCAGTGGGTTGTCGTCACGCAGCGCCTCGGGCAGCAACGCCTGCGGGTAGTTCTGGTAACACACCGGCCGCAGAAACCGGTCGATTGCCAAGGTCCCCACAGACGTACCCCGGGCATCCGAGGTGGCCGGGTATGGCCCCCCGTGAACCATGGCGTCGCAGACCTCGACGCCGGTGGGGTAGCCGTTGACCAGAATGCGCCCGACCTTTTCCTCCAGCAGCGGCACCAGCCAGGCAAACGCGGCAAAATCCTCTGGCTCGCCGATCAACGTCGCGGTCAACTGACCCCGCAGGCCCTGTAGGGCACTGCGCAACTGCTCATTGTCACGCGCCTCTACCGCCACCGTCGTCGGGCCGAACACTTCTTCCTGCAGCAGCGGGTCCGCCTCCACCAGCAGGCCGGCTTCGGCCTTGAACAACTGCGCCCACGCCTGGTTGCCCGCCTGCGGCTGGCCGGCCAGGTGTTCGATACCGGCATGGGCGTGAAGGTGTTCCAGGCCACTGACGTAACTGCGCAAGCCCCCGGCATTGAGCATGGTCTGGCCGGCCTGTTGCTGAAGGTGGCCGCCAAGGTCCGCAAGCAGCTGGCTGTAGGCAGGCGATTGCAGGCCTATCACCAACCCCGGGTTGGTACAGAACTGCCCAGCCCCCATGCACACCGACCCGGCCAGCTCGCGCGCAATGGCTTCGCCACGCTTGGCCAGCGCACCCGGCAGGATGATCACCGGGTTGATGCTGGACATCTCGGCAAACACCGGGATCGGTTGCGGGCGTTCGGCGGCCATGCGACACAGGGCATCGCCACCCTTGAGCGAGCCGGTGAAGCCCACCGCCTGAATGGCCGGGTGCTTGACCAGCGGTTCACCCACGCCAGCCCCGAACACCATGTTGAACACGCCCTTGGGCATACCGGTGCGGGCCGCCGCGCGCTCAATGGCGCAGCCGACCAGGTCGGCAGTGGCCATATGGCCGCTGTGCGCCTTGAACACCACAGGGCAGCCTGCCGCGAGCGCAGCGGCCGTGTCACCCCCCGCGGTAGAGAAAGCCAGCGGGAAGTTGCTGGCGCCAAATACGGCTACAGGGCCTACGCCAATGCGCATCTGCCGCAAGTCCACGCGCGGCAGTGGCTGGCGATCCGGCAGGGCCAGGTCGATGCGCGCGCCTAGAAAGTCGCCCCGGCGCAGCACTTGGGCAAACAGGCGCATCTGCCCGCTGGTGCGGCCCCGCTCGCCCTGGATGCGGGCAGGCGGTAACGCCGTTTCACGGCACACGATGGCGACGAAGGCGTCATCCAGCGCGTCCAGCTCTGCGGCGATGGCGTCGAGAAATTCGGCGCGGCGGGCAGGCGCCAGCTGGCGGAACGTTACGAATGCGGCCTGTGCGGCCTTGGCCGCCTGGTCCACTTCGGCGTCCGTGGCCTGGGCGAAGCTGTAGGGCAGGGGCTCGCCCGTTGTGGCGTCCAGGCTTTGCAGACGCTGTAGGCCGGCGGCGCTGCGCTGCCAGGCGATGAAGTTGTGGCCAAGAATGTCCGGCATCTGGAACTCCTAGAGGGGAAGGGTCAGGTAATGGGTGCGGGGTTGAACAGGGTGATGTCGTTGTGCAGGCGGTGCCGTTCAGCCCAGGTGCGCTTGCGCCCGCTGGCGACGTCCAGGTAGTAGTGGAACAGCTCCCAGCCCAGCGCTTCGATGCTGCTGCGCCCCGTGGCGATGCGCCCGGCGTCGATGTCGATCAGGTCCGGCCAGCGCTGCGCCAGCTCGGTGCGGGTGCACACCTTCACCACCGGCGCCATCGCCAGGCCATAGGGAGTGCCGCGGCCTGTGGTGAATACGTGCAGGTTCATGCCGGCGGCCAGTTGCAGGGTGCCGCAGACAAAGTCACTGGCTGGGGTGGCGCAGAAGATCAGCCCCTTGCCATTGACGCGTTCACCGGGGCCAAGCACCCCCTGGATCGCGCCGCTGCCAGACTTGACGATCGACCCGAGTGCTTTCTCGACGATATTCGACAAGCCACCTTTCTTGTTGCCCGGTGTGGTATTGGCGCTGCGGTCGGCTGCCCCCTGTTGCAGGTAGCGGTCATACCAGTCCATTTCGCGCACCAGGGCATCGGCAACCTGAGGGTCTTGGGCCCGGGAAGTCAGCATGTAGATCGCGTCACGTACCTCGGTCACCTCCGAAAACAGCACGGTAGCGCCGGCCCTAACCAGCAGGTCTGCCGCGTAGCCTAGCGCCGGGTTGGCGGTGATGCCCGAGAATGCATCACTGCCACCGCACTGCATGCCCAGGATCAACTCACTGGCCGGTACAGCCTGGCGCCGGCGTTGGTCGAGTTTTTTCAGGCGGATTTCGGCCAGCGCCATGATCTGCTCGATCATTTCGGTAAAGCCCAGGCTTGCGTCCTGCAGGCGGTACAGCCAGGGTTCGCTCAGGTCGACGGAAGGGTCGTTGTCGTGCATCACCTGCCCGGCCTGGAGCTTTTCACACCCCAGGCTGATGACCAGCGCTTCGCCACCCAGGTTGGGGTTGCGCGCAAGGTTGCGCACCGTGCGGATAGGGATGTAGGCATCGCGGGCATTGATCGCCACGCCGCAGCCGTAGCTGTGGGTGAGGGCGACCACGTCGTCCACGTTGGGGTAGCGGGGCAGCAACTCGTCGCGGATACGCTTCACCGCATGCTCCAGCACACCGGTGACGCACTGCACGGTGGTGGTGATGCCGAGGATGTTACGGGTGCCTACCGTGCCGTCGGCGTTGCGGTAGCCTTCGAAGGTATAACCTTCCAGGGGCGGCTGCGGCTGGGGTACGGCGTCGCAGCGGGGCAGGCTGGCCAGCTCGGGCGCGGCCGGCATGGCCAGCTGGCTTTCCTGCACCCAGCTACCCTGGCGCAGGTCCTCCAGGGCATAGCCAATGACCTGGCCATAGCGCCTCACCGCGTCGCCCCGGGCAATCGGCACGGTGGCCACCTTGTGGCTCTGCGGCACGGCTTCGACCAGGGTCAGGCCATCGGCAAAGCGTGCGCCTTCGCCCAGGCCACCGTCGTTGACCACCACCACGACATTGTCGTCGTCGTGCAGGCGCACGTAGCGGGGCGATTCAGAGTGTTCGATCAGCTGCATGTTCGGGCCCTACTGTTCAGGTTCTCAGGCTTTTGTACATCCGCCCGCGCCGGCATTGGCCGGCCCGGGCGTGTTCACTCAGTGCGGCGGGCTGGCCAGTTGCGGATTGGCCGCAGGCTCTGGGCGTGGCTTGGGTGGGTCTTCGCGCAGCTCGATGCGCTTGATGGGGCCGACGATCACCAGGTAGCTGAATACCGCCACCAGTGCATTGGCCCCCACGTACACCAGTGCCCACTTGAACGAGCCGGTGGCGCTGATGATGTAGCCGATAACGATGGGGGTGGTGATCGAAGCGATGTTGCCAAACGTGTTGAACAGCCCGCCAGACAGCCCGGCGATCTGCTTGGGCGAGGTGTCGGCCACCACCGCCCAGCCCAGTGCACCAATGCCTTTGCCGAAGAAGGCGAGGGTCATGAAGCCCACCACCATCCATTCGGCGTCAACGTAGTTGCAGAACACCATGGTGGTCGACAGCAGCAGGCCACAGACGATGGGCAATTTGCGTGAAAAGGTGAGCGAGTTGCCGCGGCGCAACAGCCAGTCCGAGATTACCCCGCCCAGTACCCCGCCAATGAAGCCGCAGATAGCCGGTAACGACGCGATGAAGCCCGCCTTCAGAATGGTCATGCCGCGCTCCTGCACCAGGTACACCGGGAACCAGGTCAGGAAGAAGTAAGTGATGGCGTTGATACAGTACTGGCCCAGGTACACGCCGAGCAGCATGCGGCTGGTGAGCAGTTGCTTTACGTAACCCCATTTAGGCCCGTCATTGCCACGCTTCTGGTCCATGTCCACCAGGCCGCCGTTCTGCTCGATGTGCTCCAGTTCGGCAGGGCTGATACGCGGGTGCTGGCGCGGGTTGTAGATGGTCTTGAGCCACACCATGGAGAACACGATACCCAGGGCACCCATGACCACGAACACGTGCTCCCAGCCGAAACTGAATACGATCCAGCCCATCAACGGCGCGAAGAGTGCAGTGGCAAAATACTGCGCCGAGTTGAAGATCGCCGAGGCGGTGCCTCGTTCCTGGGTCGGGAACCAGGCCGCGACGATCCGCGCATTGCCCGGAAACGACGGCGCCTCGGCAAAACCCACCAGAAAGCGCAGGGTGAACAGGGTGACAACGGCCCAGGCCACCGGCAAGCCGCCGACAAACCCCTGCAGCAGGGTAAACAGTGACCAGGTGAAGATACTGAAGGCATAGACGTTCTTCGAGCCGAAGCGGTCCAGCAGCCACCCCCCCGGGATCTGCCCGGCCACGTAGGCCCAGCCGAATGCGGAGAAAATATAACCCAGGGTAACGGCGTCGATGCCGAGGTCTTTCTGCAGGCTGGAGCCTGCGATGGCAATGGTGGCGCGGTCTGCGTAATTGATCGTGGTCACCAGAAACAGCATGAACAGGATCAGGTAGCGCACATGCGTCTTTTTAGTCGCTTGCATGCAGTTGTACTCCCACTAATTATTGTTGTGCGGGGTATTGGGATGTAGCCGGAGCGAGGTGTGCTCACTCCGGGTGCGGCGGAGGCAGGCCGCTAACGGGGTTACTGTGGTCCCATCTTGTCCATCAAGGCTGCCAGCATTTCATACTCGTCGGCGCTCAGGTCGGTCAGCGGTGTACGCACCGGGCCTGCGTCGTAACCGGCAATACGGGCGCCTGCCTTGACGATGCTCACGGCATAGCCGGCCTTGCGGTTGCGGATGTCCAGGTAAGGCAGGAAGAAGTCGTCGATCAGCCTGGCCACGGTGGCGTGATCTTCGCGGGCGATGGCGTGGTAGAAGTCCATCGCAGTTTTGGGGACGAAGTTGAACACCGCCGATGAATAAACCGGTACGCCCAGCGCCTTGTAGGCTGCGGCGTACACTTCGGCGGTCGGTAGGCCGCCGAGGTAGCTGAAACGCTCGCCCAGGCGACGGCGAATCGACACCATCAACTCGATATCACCCAGGCCGTCCTTGTAACCGATCAGGTTGGGGCAACGCTCGGCCAGTTGCTCGAGCAGTGTGGCATTGAGGCGGCAGACGTTGCGGTTATAGACCACCACGCCGATGTTGACCGATTTGCACACGGCTTCGACATGGGCGGCTACCCCATCCTGGCTGGCTTCGGTGAGGTAGTGCGGCAGCAACAGCAGGCCCTTGGCCCCCAGGCGCTCGGCTTCCTGTGCGTATTCAATCGCCTGGCGGGTGGCACCACCGACGCCGGCCAGAATAGGTACCGACGTTGCGCAGGTGTCCACGGCAGTTTTGATGACCTGGCTGTATTCACTGGCCGCCAGGGAGAAGAATTCGCCCGTACCACCCGCAGCGAACAGCGCGCTGGCGCCATAGGGCGCCAGCCATTCCAGGCGTTTGACATAGCCGGCCTGGTTGAAGTCGCCATGGGCATTGAAGTCGGTGACGGGGAAGGAGAGCAAGCCGTGGGAGAGGATGGATTTCAGTTCTTGTGGGTTCATTGTTATTGGCATCCAGACGCTTGGGTGAAAGGGGTGCTGTTTGTGAGAGGTAAGTTATCGTACAACCTAAACGATGACCAGTCCTTCTTTTAGATTTTCTCAGGCGGGGAGTGCGCGTCTTTTAGAACGCTCAGTGGATATGCGCTGGATGGGCGGGAGTAATTGGATACGCGGTTTCACCTGTGGTCAGGTGATCGTATGTCTATCAGCGTGGCAGCGAATCAAACGAATGGGGCGGCATTGCGCCGCCCCGTGGTCATGTCCGAGCAGGATGCAAGTGCTCAGGCAGCCTGCTGGCGCTTGCCCTGAGCTTTGCGTACCTGGGCGCGGCATGCATCACCGAACGCCTGGAAGATCTTGATCGAATCAGGGTTTTTCGCCGCCTGCCATTCCGGGTGCCATTGCACGGCGAACAGGAAGGGCGACAGGGTCGGTGCATGGATGGCCTCCACCAGGCCGTCTTCAGCCTGGGCAATGGCCTCGATACCCTCACCCAGGTTGCGCAGGCCCTGGCCGTGCAGAGAGTTCACGCGAATTTCATCGGTGCCCAAGGTGTGGTGCAGCCAGCTGCCTGGTTGAATCTTGACCCCGTGTACCTGGGCGTATTGCACTTCAACCGGGTCTTCCGGGTTTTCCCGGTGATCGTTGAAACCAGGTTCTGCGTACACCTTCTGGTAGATGTCCCCACCCAGGGCAACGTTGATTTCCTGCATGCCACGGCAGATACCGAAGATGGGCAGCCCGCGCTTGATGGCGGCTTTGACCAGGGGGATATCGAACAGGTCACGGTTCGGGTCCTGGCCTTTGCCCGGAGTTTCGTTCTGCTGGCCGTACAGCGCCGGGTCGATGTTGCTGCCCGCGCCGGTCAGGTAGACGCCGTCGGCCATGTCCAGGTAGGTGTCCAGGGCATCGGTACCGCAGCAGGTAGGTACCAGCACGGGGACGCAGCCTGCGAACTCGACCAGCGGGGTGATGTATTTGTGGGTCATGACCTGGTAGTCATGGCCTTTGCGCTCTTGGGTACCCATGGTCATCAGGACGACGGGCTTGCGCAGGGAGGGTTGCTTGTTGCCAATGTTGCTGTTGGACATATGTCACCTTGGGACAGGCTGAACCTGTCGTTGTTGTGCAGGCGCACAGCGCGGGGCCTTGGGTGCAGCCTGTGGCCCCGAGCACTGCCGGCTCGTCATGGGCGACGATGCCGGTCGGGGCCTGTGGCTAGAGTGCCAGAGCCGTTCAATATGTCAAACGACCGATAAGGCGCATACCGCCCGTAATCGCGGGTCCAAGCGGTGTGAAAACGATCTAAACCCTGTGCCTGTGAGGGTTTTCCAGCTACGGAGGTCAATAATATTTAACGATGCAGTCGGCTCATTGCAGCCATGCAAAGAAGCCTGCCTGTGCATTGACCCACGCGCTGCGCCGCGCCAGCATGGCCTGACAATACCCACCAGGAGGTTCTGATGTCCGCACCCTCAGGCGGCGCCGTTGCGCGCATTCCGTTTACCGAGCTGCAGGCACTGCTGCAGGGCATTTTCGAGCGCCATGGGTGCAGCCAGGCGGTGGCGCAAGTACTGGCCAGCAACTGCGCCAGCGCCCAGCGTGATGGCGCCCATAGCCATGGCATCTTCCGCATGCCCGGTTACGTATCGACCCTGGCCAGCGGCTGGGTGAACGGCCGCGCCACGCCTCAGGTCAGCGACCTGGCTGCTGGGTACGTCAGCGTCGACGCCGGGGGCGGCTTTGCGCAACCGGCGCTTGCCGCTGCGCGGGAACTGCTGGTGAAAAAAGCGCAGGCGGCCGGTATCGCCGTGCTTGCCATCCACAACTCCCACCACTTTGCAGCGCTGTGGCCTGACGTGGAGCCGTTCGCCGAACAGGGCCTGATCGCGCTGAGCGTGGTCAACAGCATGACCTGCGTGGTGCCCCATGGAGGGCGCAAGCCGCTGTTCGGCACCAACCCCATCGCGTTCGCCGCGCCTTGCGCGGGGCACCCTCCGATCGTCTTCGACATGGCCACCAGCGCCATGGCCCATGGTGATATCCAGCTTGCCGCCGCCGCAGGGCAGCCGTTGGCCGCGGGGATCGGCGTAGACAGCCAGGGCGACCCTACAACCGATGCCAAGGCAGTACTGAACGGGGGCGCCTTGCTGCCCTTTGGTGAGCACAAGGGCTCGGCCCTGTCGATGATGGTGGAGTTGCTCGCTGCGGGCCTGACCGGTGGGCATTTTTCGTGGGAATTCGACTGGGCACAGCATCCGGGCGCCAAGACCCCTTGGACTGGCCAGTTGATTATCGTCATCAACCCAGGCCTGGGCGCAGGCCGACCGTTTGCCGAGCGCAGCCGGGTGCTAGTGGAGCAGATGCAGGCGGCGGGCTTGACGCGCATGCCGGGCGAGCGGCGCTACCGTGAGCGCGAGGTGGCCGAGCGGGAAGGGGTGGCCATTACCGAGCAGGCGCTGCAAGGGCTGAAAGCCCTGCTTGGCTGACCCGGCCACTTCGCGGGCGAAAGCGCAGCGATAACATGCAGGGGTGCACACACAACCGTGCACGATAGTGGATGTTCCTGAGCACGCACTCCGGGTATGCTCAGGCCTGCCTTTTCGAACTGTCCTGATCCAAGGAGCTGCACGCTGTGTTCAAACATGTCGATGCCTACGCCGGCGACCCGATTCTCTCGTTGATGGAAACCTTCAAGGCCGACCCCCGCGCCGACAAGGTCAACCTGAGCATTGGCCTTTATTACGACGAGGCCGGCGTGGTGCCGCAGCTGGCTGCCGTGGATGCCGTCGAAAAACGCCTGGCCGGGCAGGACCACGAAGCATCGCTGTACCTGCCCATGGAAGGCCTGGCCAGCTATCGCCAGGCGATCCAGGCACTGCTGTTCGGTGCCGACCACCCGGCGGTCACGGGCGGGCGCGTGGCTACCGTGCAGACGGTCGGGGGCTCCGGTGCACTGAAGGTTGGCGCGGACTTCCTCAAGCGCTATTTCCCTGAGGCTGAAGTGTGGGTCAGCAACCCTACCTGGGACAACCACCGCGCCATTTTCGAGGGTGCAGGCTTCAAGGTGAACAGCTACCCGTATTTCGACCAGAACACCCGCGGCGTCGATTTCGACGGCATGCTGGCCACCCTTCAGGGCCTGCCGGCCCACAGCGTCGTACTGCTGCACCCGTGCTGCCACAACCCGACCGGTGCCGACCTCGACCAGCGCCAATGGCAGCAGGTGGTTGAAGTGGTCAAGGCGCGGCAACTGATCGCGTTTCTCGACATTGCCTACCAAGGCTTTGCCGAAGGCCTGGTAGAAGACGCCCACGCCATGCGTGAAATGGCCAGCGCCGGTGTACCGTGCCTGGTCAGCAATTCGTTTTCGAAGATCTTCTCGCTGTATGGCGAGCGCGTAGGCGGGCTGTCGGTGGTTTGCGAAGACCAGGCCACCGCCCAGCGCGTGCTTGGCCAGCTCAAGGCCACTGTTCGCCGCAACTATTCCAGCCCGCCCAGCTTCGGCGCCCAACTGGTGGCCGGTGTGCTCGGTGATGCCGCGCTCAATGCCCAGTGGGTGGCCGAAGTAGAGGTCATGCGCAAGCGTATCCTCGACATGCGTCAGGCCCTGGTGGATGCCTTGGCCGTGCTGTTGCCCGGCCAGGACTTCCAGTTCTTCTTGCGTCAGCGTGGCATGTTCAGTTACACCGGCTTCAGCGTCGAGCAGGTACGAAGGCTGCGTGACGACTTCGGCGTCTACCTGATCGACAGCGGCCGCGTGTGCATGTCTGGCCTGCGCCCGGCGAACCTGCAGCGCGTTGCCGAGGCGTTTGCTGCTGTGCAGAAGTAACGTTGCGGCGGGCGGCTCTGAAGTCTGCACGATCAGAACCGCTCGCTACTGCGCTTGTACAGACAAGTGCAACCGCCCCTCCGAAAAAGGCTTCGCAAGTGCAACCTTTCAGTGCACAATCGCGCCCCTCTTTTCCGGTTGAGTTGGGCGGAGCCGACATTTCGCCATTCTCAGCCTGTTACAGTCTTGCGAGTGGAGCTTCACCCGGAATGAATGAGCAGGCCCAAGGCGTTCAGCAACGCCATGCAGAATCGACCGCCGCCACCCTTGGCAACTGGTCGCGTCACGACACTACCTGGATGCTGGGCCTGTTCGGCACAGCCATTGGCGCCGGAACCTTGTTCCTGCCCATCAATGCCGGGTTGGGCGGCTTCTGGCCGCTGCTGGTGCTGGCCGCGCTGGCCTTCCCGATGACCTATTATGCCCACCGCGGGCTGACCCGTTTCGTGCTGTCCGGGCGCAACGGCGGGGACATCACCGAGGTGGTCGAAGAACACTTCGGGATCAAGGCCGGTGCCTTGATCACCGTGTTGTACTTCTTCGCCATTTTCCCCATCCTGCTCATCTACAGCGTTGCACTGACCAACACCGTCAGCAGCTTCATGGAGCACCAACTGCACATGGCGCCGCCGCCCCGCGCCGTGCTTTCGCTGGTGCTGATCCTTGGCCTGCTGGCGATCGTGCGCTGCGGCGAGCAAGCCACGGTGCGCATCATGAGCCTGCTGGTGTACCCCTTCATCGTCGCCCTGGCGCTGCTGGGCCTGTACCTGGTGCCGCACTGGACGGGCGGCATCCTCGACAGCGCCCACCAGGTGCCGAGCGGGTCGGCGTTCTTGCACACCGTTTGGCTGGCTATACCGGTGATGGTGTTCTCGTTCAACCATTCACCGATCATCTCGGCCTTCGCCGTCGACCAGAAGCGCCGTTACGGTGAGCATGCCGACGCCCGCAGCGGCCAGATCCTGGCACGTGCCCACCTGCTGATGGTGGCGATGGTGCTGTTCTTCGTGTTCAGCTGCGTACTAACCCTCGATAGCGCACAGTTGGCCGAAGCCAAGGCCCAGAACCTGTCGATTTTGTCGTACCTGGCCAACCACTTCAGCAACCCGACCATTGCGTTCGCGGCACCGCTGATTGCCTTCATTGCCATCGCCAAGTCGTTCCTTGGGCACTACATCGGCGCCAGCGAAGGCCTGAAAGGCATCTTCGCCAAGTCGGGTGCGCGCCTGGGTAGCAAGGCGCTGGACCGTGTGGTGGCCGCACTGATGCTGGTGGTGTGCTGGATCGTTGCCACGCTCAACCCGAGCATTCTCGGCATGATCGAGTCGTGGGGCGGCCCGGTGATCGCTGTGCTGCTGTTCCTGATGCCGATGTACGCCATCCGCCGCGTGCCTTCCATGCGCAAGTACAGTGGGGCGTTGTCCAACGTGTTTGTCACGGTCATCGGCCTGGTGGCGCTGACCTCGGTGGTGTACGGCCTGCTGGGCTAACCAGCACGCTGTAACCGTGCCTGGGCTGCTACAAGCGGCCCGGGCATTTTTTTGCCCGCACCCTTTGTGCGGCTATCGAACATTTTCAAGCCAACCCATAGGCACTCGGCTGCCTTCATGCTTAACTCACTGTCCTTTACACACCCTCCATAAAGGATTTCGTCATGGCTCAAGTGACTCTCAAAGGCAACCCGGTCCAGGTCAACGGCAACCTGCCACAAACTGGTGCCCAGGCGCCGGCGTTCTCCCTGGTCGGCGAAGGCCTGGCTGACAAGTCGCTGAAAGACTACGCTGGCCAGCGCAAGGTGCTGAACATCTTCCCAAGCGTTGACACGCCAACCTGCGCGACCTCGGTGCGCGAGTTCAACGCACAGGCCAATGGCCTGAACAACACCGTTGTGCTGTGCATCTCCGCCGACCTGCCATTCGCCCAGGCGCGCTTCTGCGGTGCCGAAGGCCTGGAAAACGTGAAGAACCTGTCGACCTTGCGTGGCCGCGAGTTCCTCGAGCAGTACGGCGTAGCCATCGCTGACGGCCCGCTGGCCGGCTTGGCCGCCCGCGCTGTGGTGGTGCTGGATGAAAACGACAAGGTGCTGCACAGCGAGCTGGTTGCTGAAATCGGCAACGAACCCAACTACGAGGCCGCTCTGGCTGCCCTGAAGTAAGGGGGCAGGGCAGGGTGGCTGCGTTTGTGCTGCCACCCTGCGCCACACGCAACACCCTGTAACGGCCCGGAACGCTTTCCGGGCCGTTTTCATTTAAAGTTCAGGGCCTTGCCAACGTCAGGCAAAGGTAAACCTCTGGTAAAGGCCCTTTGCTTAACCGTCGATAGTGCTTATCGTTCACCCTCTCCAAGTCGTCACTCCGAACAAGGCTCGTTCAACCCATGCAAGCGCCCAAATCCCGCTCCTCCCGTCGCTGGCTCGTCGGCCTGCTGATCGTGTTGCTGATCGCAGCCCTGGCCTGGTGGCTCTGGCCAGCCTCGAGCGCGCCCGGTAAAGACGCCGGTCGGCAGGGCGGGCGCCCTGGCTTCGGTGGTTCCAGCGACCCGGTACCGGTACGTGTCGAACCCGTCAAGGTGGGTGATTTCCCGCTGTACTACAAAGCGTTGGGCACGGTTACGGCCACTAATACGGTCAACGTGCGCAGCCGCGTGGCCGGGGAGCTGGTGAAGATTCACTTCAAGGAAGGGCAGCACGTCAAGGCAGGCGACCTGCTGGCCGAGATCGACCCACGCCCCTACCGCATTGCCCTGCAACAAGCCGAAGGTACGCTGGCGCAAAACCAGGCCCAGTTGCAGAACGCCCAGGTTGACCTGGCCCGCTACAAGGGCCTGTTCGCCGAGGACAGCATCGCCAAGCAGACGCTCGATACCGCCCAGGCACAAGTGGCGCAGTTTCAGGGCTTGGTCAAGACCAACCAGGCGCAGGTCAATGACGCTCGGCTGAACCTCGACTTCACCCAGATTCGTGCGCCCATCAGTGGTCGCGTCGGCCTGCGCCAGCTCGACCTCGGCAACCTGGTGGCGGCCAACGACTCCACCGCGCTGGTCATCATCACCCAGACTGAGCCGATCAACGTCGCGTTCACCTTGCCTGAAACCGAGCTGGGCACGGTGCTGGAACGCTACCGCAGCGGTGCCAGCCTGCCCGTGGAGGCTTGGGACCGCGGTGACAGCAAGCTGCAGGCTACCGGTGTGCTGGGCAGCATCGACAACCAGATCGACACCACCACTGGCACCTTGAAGTTCAAGGGCCGCTTCGAGAACAAGGACATGGCCCTGTTCCCCAACCAGTTCGTCAACGTGCGCTTGCTGGCCGACACACTCAAGCAAGTGGTAATGGCGCCTGCCGCGGCCATTCAGTTTGGCACCGACGGCACGTTTGCCTATGTGGTCAATGCCGAGAACACCGTGAACATCCGCAAGCTGAAAGTGGGCCCCAGCGACGGGGAGAACAGCGTGGTGCTCGAAGGCCTCGCCGCCGGGGACCGGTTGGTGCTGGAGGGCACCGACCGCCTGCGTGAAGGCACCAAGGTGGAAGTGGTTGACGACAGTTCCCAGGTACCGGCCACGCCTGGCCAGCACCTGCAGGGCCAGGACACCAAGGGTTCGGCGCAGTCCGCTGACACGGCAGGCAAGGCGGGCGCATGAACCTCTCGCGCCTGTTCATCCTGCGGCCGGTCGCCACCACCCTGAGCATGCTGGCCATCGTGCTGGCCGGTTTGATTGCCTACCGCCTGCTGCCGGTGTCTGCCTTGCCGCAAGTGGATTACCCCACCATCAGGGTCATGACGCTGTACCCTGGCGCCAGCCCACAGGTGATGACCAGCGCGGTCACCGCACCGCTGGAACGGCAGTTCGGCCAGATGCCGGGCCTTGAGCAAATGGCGTCGACCAGCTCCGGTGGCGCTTCGGTGCTTACCCTGCGCTTCAACCTGGACATGAACATGGACGTCGCCGAGCAACAGGTGCAGGCGGCCATCAACGCGGCCAGCAACCTGCTGCCGAGCGACCTGCCGGCACCGCCGGTGTACAACAAGGTCAACCCCGCCGACACCCCGGTGCTGACCCTGGCCATTTCCAGCAAGACCATGCCGCTGCCCAAGCTGAACGACCTGGTCGATACCCGCGTCGCGCAAAAGCTGGCGCAGATCAGCGGGGTGGGCATGGTGAGCATCGCCGGGGGCCAGCGCCAGGCCGTGCGCATCAAGGTCAACGTCGATGCCTTGGCTGCCAACGGGCTCAACCTGGAAGACGTGCGCACCCTCATTGGTGCCTCCAACGTCAACCAGCCCAAAGGCAACTTTGACGGCCCCACGCGGGTGTCCATGCTGGATGCCAACGACCAGCTGCGCTCGCCCGCGGAATACGCCAACCTCATCCTCACGTACAAGAACGGCGCGCCCCTGCGCCTGAAAGACGTCGCCGAAATCGTCGACGGCGCCGAAAACGAGCGCCTGGCCGCCTGGGCCAACGAAAACCACGCAGTGCTGCTGAACATTCAGCGCCAGCCCGGTGCCAACGTGATCGAGGTGGTGGACCGCATCAAGAGCCTGCTGCCGTCGATCACCGACAACCTGCCTGCCGGCCTGGACGTGTCGGTGCTCACCGACCGCACCCAGACCATCCGCGCCGCCGTGCGCGACGTGCAGCATGAGCTGCTGATCGCCATTGCCCTGGTGGTGATGGTGACGTTCCTGTTCCTGCGCCGGGTCAGCGCAACCCTCATCCCGTCGATTGCAGTGCCGTTGTCGTTGGTCGGCACCTTCGGGGTCATGTACCTGGCAGGGTTCTCGGTGAACAACCTCACCCTGATGGCCCTGACCATCGCCACCGGCTTTGTGGTGGATGATGCCATCGTCATGCTGGAGAACATTTCCCGGCACATCGAAGAAGGCGAAACGCCGATGCAGGCGGCCCTGAAGGGTGCCCGGCAGATCGGCTTCACCCTCATTTCCCTGACCTTCTCGCTGATTGCCGTGCTTATCCCGCTGCTGTTCATGGCCGATGTGGTGGGCCGCCTGTTCCGGGAATTCGCCATCACCCTGGCAGTGGCGATCCTGATTTCCCTGGTGGTGTCGCTAACCCTCACCCCGATGATGTGCGCACGGCTGCTGAAGCGCGAGCCCACGCCCGAGGAGCAGGGGCGCTTTTACCGTGCCAGCGGCGCCTGGATCGACTGGCTGATCAAGCACTACGGCAACGCCCTGCAATGGGTGCTCAAGCGCCAGCCGCTGACCCTGCTGGTGGCCGTGGCCAGCCTGGCGCTCACCGTGATCCTGTACATGGTGGTGCCCAAGGGCTTCTTCCCGGTGCAGGACACCGGCGTTATCCAGGGCATCTCCGAGGCACCGCAGTCCACCTCGTTCGCCGCCATGAGCGAGCGTCAGCAAGCCTTGAGCCGGGTCATCCTGCAGGACCCTGCGGTGCAGAGCCTGTCGTCCTACATTGGCGTGGATGGCGACAACGCCACCCTCAACAGCGGCCGCTTGCTGATCAACCTCAAGCCCCACGGTGACCGTGACGTCACCGCCAGCGAGGTGATCAGCCGCCTGCAGCCCCAACTCGACAAGCTGGTGGGCATCCGCCTGTTCATGCAGCCGGTGCAGGACCTGAGCATCGAGGACCGGGTTAGCCGTACCCAGTACCAGTTCACCCTGTCTTCACCGGATGCCGACCTGCTGGGCCAGTGGAGCGGCAAGCTGGTGCAGGCCTTGCAGCAACGCCCGGAGCTGGCCGACGTGGCCAGCGACCTGCAGGACCAGGGGCTGCAGGTGTACCTGGTCATAGACCGGGACCTGGCCAGCCGCCTGGGCGTAAGCGTGTCGCAGATCACCAACGCGCTGTATGACGCTTTCGGCCAGCGGCAGATCTCCACCATCTACACCCAGGCCAGCCAGTATCGGGTGGTGTTGCAGGCTGAGAACGCAGCGGTGATCGGCCCGCAGGCCCTGGAGTCGATTCACGTGAAGGCCAGCGAGGGTGGCCAGGTGCGGCTCTCGGCGCTGGCGCGCATCGAGCAGCGCCAGGCACAGCTGGCCATTTCCCATATCGGCCAGTTCCCGGCGGTGACCCTGTCGTTCAACCTGGCCCATGGCGCCTCGCTAGGCGAAGCGGTGCAGGTGATCGAGCAGGTGCAACAGGCCATCGGCATGCCCTTGGGTGTGCAAACCCGTTTCCAGGGCGCCGCGCAGGCGTTCCAGGCTTCGCTGTCCAGCACTTTGCTGCTGATTCTGGCGGCGGTGGTGACCATGTACATCGTGCTGGGCGTGCTGTACGAAAGTTACATCCACCCGGTGACCATTCTTTCAACCTTGCCCTCGGCGGCGGTTGGGGCCCTGTTGGCCTTGCTGATCAGCGGCAACGACCTGGGCATGATCGCCATCATCGGCATCATCCTGCTGATCGGTATCGTCAAGAAAAACGCCATCATGATGATCGACTTTGCCCTGGAAGCCGAGCGGCATCAGGGCATGGCCCCACGGGATGCTATCTATCAAGCGGCACTGCTGCGTTTCCGGCCCATTCTGATGACCACCCTGGCCGCGCTGTTCGGCGCAGTGCCGCTGATGCTGGCCACAGGCTCCGGCGCTGAATTGCGCCAGCCGTTGGGCCTGGTCATGGTCGGCGGGTTGCTGGTCAGCCAGGTGCTGACACTGTTCACCACGCCAGTCATCTACCTGTACTTCGACCGCCTGGCACGCCGCTTCGGCAGGCAGCGCCCGGTGCAGGAGCCGGTATGAGCGCCCTGACACCAGTGCCCGGGAGTGGCCGATGAACCTGTCTGGTCCTTTCATTCGCCGGCCAGTGGCGACCATGCTGCTGAGCCTGGCGATCATGCTGCTGGGCGCCGTGAGCTTCGGCCTGCTTCCGGTGTCGCCGTTGCCGCAGATGGACTTCCCGGTAATCGTCGTATCGGCCAACCTGCCCGGTGCCAGCCCGGAGGTCATGGCATCCACGGTCGCGACCCCGCTGGAGCGCAAACTGGGCAGTATCGCGGGCGTCACCACGCTCACCAGCAGCTCCAACCAGGGCTCAACCCGGGTGATCATCGGTTTCGAGCTAGGGCGCGACATCGATGGCGCGGCCCGCGAAGTGCAGGCGGCCATCAACGCCACCCGTAACCTGTTGCCCAGCGGCATGCGCAGCATGCCCACCTACAAGAAGATCAACCCGTCCCAGGCACCGGTGATGGTGTTGTCGCTGACCTCGGATGTGTTGCAGAAAGGCCAGCTGTACGACTTGGCCGACACGATCCTGTCCCAGAGCCTGGCCCAGGTGCCTGGGGTAGGGGAGGTGCAGATTGGCGGCAGCTCGTTGCCGGCCGTGCGTATTTCTGTGGAGCCACAGTTGCTCAGCCAGTACGGCCTGTCGCTGGACGAGGTGCGTACTGCGGTCGCCAACGCCAACCAGCGCCGGCCCATGGGCTTCGTCGAGGATGCCGAGCGCAGTTGGCAGGTGCGCGCCAACGACCAGCTGGAGCGTGCGCAGGATTACGGGCCGGTGGTGATCCGCCAGCAGAATGGCACCATCCTGCGGCTGTCCGATGTGGCGACCATCACCGATGGCGTGGAAAACCGCTACAACAGTGGCTTCTTCAACGATCAGAGCGCGGTACTGCTGGTGGTCAACCGCCAGGCCGGGGCGAACATCATCCAGACCGTGGACCAGATAAAGGCGCAACTGCCCGCCTTGCAGTCGCTGCTGCCGGCAAGCGTGCAACTGAACGTGGCCATGGACCGTTCACCGGTGATCAAGGCCACCCTCAAGGAGGCCGAACACACCCTGCTGATTGCCGTGGTGCTGGTGATCCTGGTGGTGTACCTGTTCCTGGGTAGCCTGCGCGCTTCGCTGATCCCCAGCCTGGCGGTGCCGGTATCCCTGGTAGGTACCTTCGCGGTGATGTACCTGTGCGGGTTCTCGCTCAACAACCTGTCACTGATGGCGCTGATCCTGGCCACTGGCTTGGTGGTGGACGATGCCATCGTGGTGCTGGAGAACATTTCCCGCCACATCGAGGGCGGCCAGCCACCGATGAAGGCGGCATTCCTGGGTGCCAAGGAAGTCGGCTTCACGCTGCTGTCGATGAACGTGTCGCTGGTGGCCGTGTTCGTGTCCATCCTGTTCATGGGTGGCATCGTGCGCAACCTGTTCCAGGAGTTCTCGATCACCCTGGCAGCGGCGATCATGGTCTCGCTGCTGGTGTCGCTGACCCTCACCCCCATGCTCTGCGCCCGCTGGCTCAAGCCGCACCAGGCCGAGCAAACCCGCCTACAGCGCTGGAGCGATGCGGTGCACCAGCGCATGGTCGGCGCCTACGACCGTAGCCTGGGTTGGGCCCTGCGCCATCGCCGCCTGACCTTGCTCAGCCTGCTGGCCACCATCGGCGTGAACATCGCGCTGTACGTGGTGGTGCCCAAGACCCTGATGCCGCAACAGGACACCGGTCAGCTGATGGGCTTCATCCGTGGGGACGACGGCCTGTCGTTCAGCGTGATGCAGCCAAAGATGGAAACCTACCGCCGCGCCTTGCTCGCCGACCCGGCGGTGCAGAGCGTGGCCGGCTTTATCGGCGGCAACAGTGGCACCAACAACGCCATGGTACTGGTGCGCCTGAAGCCCATCGGCGAGCGTAAGCTCGATGCGCAGAAGGTCATCGAGCGGCTGCGCAAGGAAATGCCCAAGGTGCCGGGCGGGCGGTTGTTCCTGATGGCCGACCAGGACCTGCAACTGGGCGGCGGTGGCAGGGACCAGAGCTCTTCCCAGTACCTGTATACCCTGCAGAGTGGCGACCTGGCCGCCCTGCGCCTGTGGTTCCCGAAGGTCGTCGCGGCGCTGCGCGCCTTGCCTGAACTGACGGCTATCGACGCCCGCGACGGTGCTGGCACCCAGCAGGTGACCCTGGTGGTCGACCGGGACCAGGCCAAGCGCCTTGGCATCGACATGCAGATGGTCACCACGGTGCTGAACAACGCCTATAGCCAGCGGCAGATCTCGACCATCTACGACAGCCTCAACCAGTACCAGGTGGTGCTGGAAATAAACCCCAAGTATGCCTGGGACCCCAGCACGCTGGAGCAGGTGCAGGTCATCACTGCAGACGGCGCGCGGGTGCCGCTGTCGACCATCGCCCATTACGAGAACAGCCTGGCCAACGACCGTGTCAGCCACGAAGACCAGTTCGCTTCCGAGGACATCGCCTTCGACGTGGCCGAAGGGTTCAGCCCCGACCAGGCACTGTCCGCCGTGGAGCGTGCAGTAGCGAAACTGGGCTTGCCAGAGGGTGTGATCGCCAAGCTGGGTGGCACGGCTGATGCCTTCGCCAAAACCCAGCAAGGCCAGCCGTTCATGATTCTCGGTGCACTGGTGCTGGTGTATCTGGTGCTGGGCATTCTCTACGAAAGCTACATTCACCCGCTGACGATTCTGTCGACCTTGCCGTCGGCCGGCGTCGGCGCGCTGCTGGCGCTGTACCTGACCGGTGGCGAGTTCAGCCTGATCTCGCTGCTGGGGTTGTTCCTGCTGATCGGCGTGGTGAAAAAGAACGCCATCCTGATGATCGACCTGGCGCTGCAACTGGAGCGGCACCAGGGCCTGTCGCCCGAAGAGTCGATCCGCCGGGCCTGCCTGCTGCGCCTGCGGCCAATCCTCATGACTACGCTGGCCGCCATACTCGGTGCGCTGCCGTTGCTGCTGAGCCAGGCCGAAGGTGCGGAAATGCGCCAGCCCCTGGGGCTGACCATCATCGGCGGCCTGGTGTTCAGCCAGATTCTGACCCTTTACACGACGCCGGTGGTCTACCTGTACCTGGACCGCCTGCGCCACCGCTTCAACCGTTGGCGCGGTGTGCGCACCGACGCGGCACTGGAAACCCCGCTATGACTTTTGCCAAGACTCCACTGCACCGTGCCTTGCAGGTGCTGACCCGAGGGCGCGGCTCGCGCCTGCTGGGTGCCGCATTCAGCGTGGCGCTGCTCAGCGCCTGCACCCTGGCGCCCGACTATCATCGCCCTGAGCTTGCCGGCACTGCGCAATTCAAGCACGCCGACGGCTGGACCCTTGCCAAGCCTGGCGATGCCATCGCCCGGGGCGCCTGGTGGGAGATCTACGGCGACACCCGGCTGAATGCGCTGGTGGCGGAACTCAACAGCAATAACCAGAGCGTTGCCCAGGCCGAAGCCCAGTATCGCCAGGCCCAGGCGTTGGTGCGCAGCAGCCGCGCCGGCTTGTTCCCCAGCCTGAACCTGAGCGTTAACAAAAACCGCTCGGCCCAGGGCACCGGCAGTTCCAGTTCCAGCTTGTCTACCAACAGCAGCGGCATCCGCAATACCTACAACGCCCAGTTGGGCGTCAGTTGGGAGATCGACCTGTGGGGCAAGCTGCGCGAAACGCTCAATGCCAACGAAGCCAGCGCCGACGCCAGCCTGGCTGACCTTGCGGCCATGCGCCTGAGCCAGCAGTCCGAGCTGGTGCAGAACTACCTGCAACTGCGGGTGATCGATGAACATAAACGCTTGCTGGAGGCCACCGTCGCCGCCTACGAGCGGTCGCTGCGCATGAACCAGAACCAGTACCGTGCCGGTATTGCCGGCCCCGATGCGGTGGCCCAGGCGCGTACCCAGCTCAAGAGCACTCAGGCCGACCTGATCGACCTGGCGTGGCAGCGTGCCCAGTTCGAGAACGCCATCGCTGTGTTGCTGGGCAAGACGCCAGCGCAGTTTGCCTTGGCCGATAGCAAGGATATCCCGGCCTTGCCGCAGATACCCGTGGCGTTGCCGTCACAGCTGCTCGAAAGGCGCCCCGACATCGCAGCCGCCGAGCGCAACGTGATGGCGGCCAACGCCAATATCGGCGTTTCTCGCGCCGCGTACTTCCCAGACCTGAGCCTGAGCATGAACGGCGGTTACTCTAGCAGCAGCTTCAGCAACTGGATCGAATTGCCCAACCGTTACTGGTCCGTTGGCCCGCAACTGGCGCTCACGCTGTTCGATGCCGGCAAGCGCAGCGCCGAGGTCGACCGTACCGTGGCGGTGTATGACCAGACCGTGGCGCAGTACCGGCAGACGGTGCTGGACGGGTTCAAGGAGGTGGAAAACCTGCTGGTGCAGTTGAAGGTGTACGGTGACGAGGCGGTGGTGCGCCAGGAAGCCCTGGAAGCGGCCCGCGAATCCCTGCGCCTGACCGAGAACCAGTACCGCGCGGGGCTGATCGGCTACCTGGATGTGGTCAACGTGCAGGCTACCGCCCTGAGCAACGAACGCAGTGCACTCAACCTGCTGCAAGGGCGCCTGGTGGCCAGTGTGCAACTGGTGGCGGCACTGGGCGGCGGTTGGCAGGCACAGCAGGCGTTCAGCGAGCAGGAATGACCCACCGGGCGGCCCATTTTCGTTAGCAAAAACCCCGTGCGTTTCGCCAAAGCTTGAGTACAATCGTCAGCTTTTTCCGGGCCGCCCCGGCCCGTCTCCGGAAACTCAAATGCTGACCGCTAGCTATTCCTCTTCGCTGGTGTTGATTTCGCTGTGCGTGGCAATCCTGGCGTCCTATACCGCCCTTGACCTCACCGGCCGCATCGCCACGGCCAAAGGCCGTGCGGCTGCCTTGTGGACGGTGGGCGGCGCGCTGGCCATGGGGACCGGGGTGTGGTCCATGCATTTTGTGGGCATGCTTGCCCTGAGCCTTCCGGTCGACCTGGGGTATGACCTGCCCCTGACCGCGCTGTCACTGCTGATTGCAGTGCTGTCCTCAGGCTTTGCCCTGTGGTTGGTCAGCCAGCCACGCCTGCCCTGGCTACAGCTGGCGTTCGGGGCGCTGATCATGGGCGGCGGCATTGCCAGCATGCATTACACCGGCATGGCGGCGCTGCGCATGCTGCCGGGGATCGACTACGACCCCTCACTGTTCATGGCATCGCTGCTGATTGCCGTGGTGGCGTCGGCTGCCGCGTTGTGGATCGCCTTCCGGCTGCGCAGGCAAACGCCGTATGTCAGGCAGGTTCGGGGCCTGGCTGCGGTGGTGATGGGCCTGGCGATCGTCGGCATGCACTACACGGGCATGGCCGCGGCAAGTTTCCCGGTGGGTAGCTATTGTGGCGCCTTGCCTGGTGGCCTGCAGGGCGACGGGTTGGTCTACCTGGTATTGATCCCCACCCTGGCTGTGCTGGCGGTCGCCTTGCTGACGTCGGTGCTGGACGCCCGCCTTGAGGTACGTACCGCGGAGCTGGCCAGGTCGCTGACCCTGGCCAACCAGGAGCTTACCCAACTGGCGCTGCACGACACCCTGACTGCGTTGCCCAACCGCAGCCTGTTGGCGGACCGGATCGAGCAGGCGATTGCCAAGGTGGCGGAGCAGGGCGGGTGCTTTGCACTGATGTTCATTGACCTGGACGGTTTCAAACCGGTGAACGATGCCTTTGGCCACCACATTGGCGACTTGTTGCTCAAGGCAGTGGCCGCTCGCCTGCGCGGTCACTTGCACAGCCAGGACACCCTGGCGCGTATCGGCGGCGACGAGTTCGTGCTGCTGGTTGAGCTGCAGACCCCAACCGATGCCATGGATGTGGCAGTCAAGCAGGTCAACCTGGTGTCCCGACCCTTCCAGGTGGCCGACCACGAGCTGCAATTGTCGGCCAGCCTGGGCATTGTGCTGTACCCGGGCAATGGCCTTGACCAACACGAACTGCTGCGCAATGCGGACGCTGCCATGTACCACGCCAAGAGCGCGGGCAAGAACGGCTACAGTTTTTTCGACGTGTCGATGAACAGCAACGCCCGCCAGCAGTTGCAACTGCTGCAGGACCTGCGCCATGCCGTGGAGCGCCGGCAGTTGCGCCTGCATTATCAGCCCAAGTTCGACGCCAGGGCCTGCCAGCCGATCGGTGCCGAAGCCTTGTTGCGCTGGGAACACCCTCAACACGGCCTGCTGTTGCCCGACCGCTTCATTGGCCTTGCGGAGAAGACCGGGCTGATCTTGCCCATTGGTGAGTGGGTGCTGGATGAGGCCTGCCGGCAGATGCGCCAGTGGTTGAACGAAGGGCATGTCGGCTGGCGTATTGCGGTGAACCTGTCGGCGATCCAGTTCTGCCATGCGGGGTTGGTTGACAGCGTGGCCAGCGCCCTGGCGCGCAACCACCTGCCGGCCAACTGCCTGACCCTGGAAGTGACGGAAACCACCGCAATGCATGACGCTGACGTCAGCCTGGCCGTGCTGCGACGGCTTTCCGAGATGGGGGTAGACCTGTCTATCGACGACTTTGGTACGGGCTACTCCAGTTTGCTGTACCTCAAGCGGCTACCGGCCAACGAGTTGAAGATCGACCGTGGCTTTGTTCGTGAACTGGAGCAGGACAGCGAGGATGCGGCCATCGTTTCTGCCATTGTGGCGTTGGGTCAGGCATTAGGGCTGCGCATCGTTGCAGAAGGTGTAGAGACCGGCGGGCAGCAGGCGTTTCTCACGCGCCTGGGCTGTGATTCGCTGCAAGGGTACCTGCTGGGCCAGCCGGTGCCGGCCGAGCAGTTCATGAGCGGTTTGCAGGCCATGGGCCCGGCGCTGGCTGCAGTCGGCTAGCCTGCGTCGCGCAGTGTGAAGGCTGGCTGGAACGCATCGATTTCGGCTTCGACCGCCTCGATGATGCGCTCGACGTCCGCTGCCGCCATGATGGCCGTGCAGGGGATGCCGGCAATGGCCAGCAGTGTTACACCGGTGCCACGGTCGAACAGCCGCGCGACCATGCTGCGAGGCGCATCCATGCTGGCTTCGAAGCCAAGCGGATGGAAGTGCCAGCGCATCACCTGGCAGGCGTTGGGGAACGTCATCTTGTTCATGCCAGCCTCCTTGTCCTTGCCTGGACGATGGTGATGGGCGGCCGCGTCATGCGACCGCTGGGAAGGTAACCATAGCACTTGCACCGAGCGATTCTCGTTCACAAATATGACAAATGTATCAATGGATGACCCAGGTCACAGGCGGGTATGCCGACAGCCTGAACAGCTGGAGCGGGGCAAACGTTTTCCTGGCCCATACACCTCGAATTCTGGGCGCCCTGGGGCAGCGCTGCATTCCACGCCCGCATGAGGGTTTCGGACAGGCGGTAGCTCAATTCAACAGCCCTGCCGCGATGTTGATGGTGAACCCCAGGATGGCCGTGTTGAACACGAACCCCACCAACGAGTGCGCCAGCACCACCCGGCGCAGATTGCGCCCGGCTACGCCCACGTCCGAGGTTTGCACCGCCACGCTGATGGTGAAAGAGAAGTAATGGAAGTCCCAGTAGTCAGGTTTGCATTCGTTATCGGCGAACCGCAGCGGCGGCTCGGGGTGCTGCCCGGCATAGAACAGCCGCGCATAGTGCAGGCTGAAGATGCAGCCGATCAGCAGCCAGGAGCCGGCAATCGTCAGCCCGGTGTACAGGTAGTGCACCGCCAGGGCGTCGCCGTGCAAGCCACGGCTCGAAACCAGCTGGAACGTCACTGCCACCAGGCTGGCAATGGCGGCCACGCACACGGTGAGTAACACCAGCCCGGCGTTTTCGTCCTCGGTGCGGGCCACCTTGCGTACTTTGTCCGGGCTGGCGTTCCAGCTCAACCACAGCACCAGGAGCAGGTACAGCCATACCCCCAGGTTCCAGCCAGTAAGAGTGCGCTGCACGCTGTCGCCGCCTGGGATCAACCAGCCACCCAGCAGGCCGACGATGGCGGCGATGGTCAGCCTGGGGTGGGTACGGGTGAGACGATGAAATGCCATGGGGCCTCGCAGGCAGTGGCTGATGAGCTTCACTCTAGACCGCCCAGAAGCTGGCGGGTTGCCAGGTTGTTTGTTGACTGGCCCCATCGCACCACCATGCAACTCTCAGTACACTGCACGTTCCAACACCCACCATTCGTTGAACTCGAGGTTTATGCATGACGCTCAGTCCTTTGGCAGGCAAGCCGGCACCGGCCAGCGTGCTGGTTGATATCCCCCGCCTGCTCACGGCCTATTACACCGGCCGCCCGGATGCGGCCGTGGCGACCCAGCGGGTGGCCTTTGGTACCTCAGGGCACCGGGGCACCTCTTTCGAGTTGAGCTTCAACGAGTACCATGTGCTGGCGATCACCCAGGCCATCTGCCTGTATCGCCAGGAAAAGGGCATCGACGGCCCGTTGTTCATCGGCGCCGACACCCATGCCCTGTCGGCACCCGCTGCCGCCAGCGCCCTGGAGGTGCTGGCCGCCAACGGCGTGCAGGTGATGCTGTCCAAGGACGACGAGTACACCCCGACACCCGCCATCTCCCACGCCATCCTGTGCTACAACCGCGGGCGCGAGCAGGGCCTGGCCGACGGCATCGTCATTACCCCGTCGCACAACCCGCCCCAAAGCGGTGGGTTCAAGTACAACCCCACCAACGGTGGGCCCGCCGACAGCGACGTCACCAAGTGGATCGAAAACAAGGCCAACGAACTGCTGGCGGCGGACCTTGCCGGGGTCAAGCGCATTGACCATGCCCAGGCGCTGCTGGCGCCGACCACCCACCGCCACGACTATGTCAGCCATTACGTGGCCGACCTGGAGAACGTGATCGACTTCGACGTGATCCGGGCAGCCAAGCTGCGCCTGGGCGTCGACCCGCTGGGTGGGGCAGGGGTGCGCTACTGGTCGGCCATTGCCGAACACTACAAGCTCGACCTGGAAGTGGTGAACACCGAGGTAGACCCAACCTTCCGCTTCATGAGCGTGGACTGGGACGGCCAGATCCGCATGGACCCTTCCTCGCCTTACGCCATGCAGGGCCTGATCGGCTTGCGCGAGCGTTTTGACGTGGCCTTCGCCTGCGACCCGGACCACGACCGCCACGGTATCGTCACCCCTGAAGGGCTGCTGCAACCCAACAACTACCTGGCCGTGGCCATCGATTACCTGTATCGCCACCGCCCGCAATGGCGCAGCGACGCAGCGGTGGGCAAGACCGTGGTGTCCAGCGGTTTGATCGACCGTGTCACCGAGCGGCTGGGCCGTGAGCTCTACGAAGTGCCGGTGGGCTTCAAATATTTCGCCCAGGGGCTGTTCGACGGCTCGTTGGGTTTTGGTGGCGAAGAAAGCGCCGGGGCCTCGTTCCTGCGCCGTGATGGGTCGGTCTGGGCGACCGACAAGGATGGCCTGATCCCTGCGCTGCTGGCCGCTGAAATGACTGCCCGTACCGGCCGTAACCCAGGCCAGGCCTACGCGGACCTGACTGCAGCCCTTGGCAAACCTTACGCCACCCGGGTAGAGGCCAAGGCGGATGCCCGCCAGAAGACGCTGCTTAGCAAGCTGGCGCCCGAGCAGGTGAAGTCCACGGAACTGGCCGGCGAGCCGATCGTGCAGGTGCTGAGCCATGCGCCGGGCAACGGCCAGGCCATTGGTGGCCTCAAGGTGATGACCGCCAATGGCTGGTTTGCGGCACGCCCATCGGGCACTGAAGACATCTACAAGATCTACGCCGAAAGCTTCATCGACGAAGCGCATCTGCAGCGCCTGGTGCAAGAAGCCCAAGTGCTGGTGGACGCCGCCATTGCCTGACAGGTGATAAAGGGGTTGGTCCTGCTGTGCGATGTAAATTAGAATTAATCCTATTTACGTCCACTGCAGGGCCATCCCCATGATCGATGCCGCGGCGCCCCCCCCCCCCCCCCCCCCCCCCGCCGCGGGGTAGCCCCC
>NZ_JACVVF010000043.1:0-42337 GCF_016648095.1 Pseudomonas sp. S32 | reverse complement strand
CAAACGTAGGAGCGAGCGCAGCTCGCGATGCGCCGCGCGGGCGGCGCTCGGGCTCACGGCCAGCGCAACTACCACGGCGAGAGCATCTACCTTAGGTCAGGCTGGCAATGATCGACCGGTAGCTGTTCATGCGCTGCGGCTTGATACGTCCATCATCCAGGGCCTTGAGCAGTGCGCAGCCCGGTTCGCGGTCATGCTTGCAGTCGCGGAAGCGGCAAGTACCGAACAGGTCGCGGAACTCGATGAAACCTTCTTCCACGTCGGTACGGCTGACGTGACCCAGGCCGAACTCACGGATGCCCGGTGAGTCAATCAGGTCGCCGCCATTGGGGAAGTGGTACAGGCGGGCGGTGGTGGTGGTGTGGGTACCCTGGCCTGACCACTCCGACAGGTCGCCCACGCGCGTGCCGGCATCGGGCAGCAGGCTGTTGACCAGGGAAGACTTGCCCACGCCCGACTGGCCAACGAACACACTGATGTGGCCGTCGAGCGTCTGCTGCAGGCGCTGCATGCCGTCGCCCTGGTGCGCGGATACCTCCAGCAGCGGGTAGCCCAGTTCGCGGTACACCTCAAGTAACTGGTGCAGGCCGGGGTCGTTCTGTTCGTCGATCAGGTCCGCCTTGTTCAGCAGCAACAACGGACGCAGGCCTGCGTGTTCTGCGGCCACCAGGTAGCGGTCGATAAGGTTGGGGTGTGGCTCGGGGGCGGGTGCGAAGACGATGACGATAAGGTCGACGTTGGCCGCCACCGGCTTCAGCTGCCCATGGTTGTTGGGCCGGCACAGCTCGGTGCTGCGAGGCATCTGCGCCACGATCACGCCGATACCCTGGTTGCCCGCCCGCCAGACTACCCGGTCGCCGGTCACCAGTGCTGGCAGGTTGGCCCGCAGGTGGCAGCGGAACACCTGGCCGGCGGTGTCGCCGTCCTGGGCTTCCACTTCGACCTGCACGCCAAAGTGCGCAATTACCAGGCCCAGTTGTTCCGGCCCCAGGTCACCACCTTCCAGTTCGTGCAGCACGTGCTGCTCACGCTTGGCTGCACGGGCAGCGCGTTCGTTCTGGATTTTTTCGATACGCCAGTTCTGACGGCGGTTGAGCTGGCGTTTGGCCATGAACGCTCCGTAGGAGAGCCCCACGCGGGGCGTTGAAATCGGCAGGCAGTCTAGCACGTCGGCCCCACGGCCTGTGCGCTTGGCTTTTTGACCGGTACCGGGGCGTCTGGGCTAAAATGAGCGCCTATTCGAGGAGCGCCCCATGCAAAACCCACAGAACCTGATCTGGATCGACCTGGAAATGACCGGCCTGGATCCGGACAGCGATGTCATCATCGAGATGGCCACCATCGTCACCGACAGCGACCTGAATACCCTGGCCGAAGGCCCGGTGATCGCCATCCACCACAGCGATGAGGTGCTGGCGCGCATGGACGACTGGAACACCCGTACCCATGGCGCTTCGGGCCTGACCCAGCGGGTGCGCGAAAGCACGGTCAGCATGGCCGAGGCCGAGGCGCAGACCATCGCCTTCCTCGAACAGTGGGTGCCCAAGGGCAAGTCGCCGATCTGCGGCAACAGCATCTGCCAGGACCGCCGCTTCCTTTACCGTCACATGCGCAACCTGGAAAACTACTTCCACTACCGCAACCTGGACGTGTCCACGCTGAAGGAGCTCGCTGCACGCTGGGCGCCAGAGGTGCGCGACAGCTTCGTCAAGGGCGGCACCCACCTGGCGCTGGACGACATTCGCGAGTCCATCGCCGAGCTGCGCCACTATCGCGAGCACTTCATCAAGTTCTGAGCATCAGCCAGCAGACCGAAGGCGGCGTTTGCCGCCTAACGCTTGCCACTTGCCACTTGCCACTTGCCACTTGCCGCTTGTCGCTTCAAGGAACGTGCTTCATGTTGTTGATGCTTTACCTGATCGCCATCACCGCTGAAGCGATGACGGGCGCGCTGTCTGCCGGGCGTCGTGGCATGGACTGGTTCGGTGTGGTGCTGATTGCCTGCGTGACGGCACTGGGCGGCGGCTCGGTACGGGATGTGCTGCTTGGCCATTACCCGCTGACCTGGGTCAAGCACCCTGAATACCTGGTGCTTACCAGTTGCGCGGCACTGTTCACCATCTTCATCGCACCGATGATGCGCCGCCTGCGCTCGTTGTTTCTGGTGCTCGATGCCCTGGGGTTGGTGGCGTTCACGCTGATCGGCTGCATGACTGCCCTGGAAATGGGGCAGGGCATGTTGGTGGCGTCGATCAGCGGGGTCATCACCGGGGTGTTCGGCGGGATTTTGCGGGATATCTTCTGCAACGATATTCCTCTGGTCTTCCGCCGCGAGCTGTATGCCAGTGTGTCGTTCGCAGCCGCGTGGTTCTACCTGGGGTGCGTGTATTTCAACGTGCCTGCCGAGCAGGCCATGCTGCTGACCTTGTTCGGCGGGTTCCTGGTGCGGTTGCTGGCCATCCGTTTTCACTGGGAAATGCCCAAGTTCCACTACAACGACCAGCAATAGGCCATTTTCAGGCCTGATGCCTCAGGCTTGGGCACGGGGCTATTGAATGTGGTGCTGGGCCAATGCCCACGCCACATGCTCACGCACCAGCTCCGAGCCATCGTCACGGCGTGCCTTCAGCGCCTCGATCACCGGGATCGTCGACGGCGCATTGCCCAGCCCCACTGCCAGGTTGCGCAGCCAGCGCTCGTACCCCGCCCTGCGCAAGGGGCCGCCCTCGGTCTTGCGCAGGAAGGTTTTCTCGTCCCACAGAAACATCTCGGCCAGTTCGGCATTCTCCAGCCCATGGCGTGGCTGGAAGTCCTGCTCGCGGGTGGCTTTGGCAAAGCGGTTCCAGGGGCACACGATCTGGCAGTCGTCGCAGCCGAATACCCGGTTGCCCATCATGGGGCGCAGCTCCACCGGTATCGGGCCTTTCAGCTCGATGGTGAGGTAGGAGATGCAGCGGCGCGCGTCCAGCACGTACGGCCCGACGAAAGCCTGGGTCGGGCAGATGTCCAGGCAGGCCTGGCAGCGCCCGCAGTGCTCGCTGGTGGTGGCCGGGTCCACCGGCAGCGGCAGGTCGACGAACAGCTCGGCAAGAAAAAAGTAACTGCCGGCCTTGCGGTTGAGCAGCAGGGTGTTCTTGCCAATCCAGCCCAGCCCGGCCTGTTCGGCCAGGGCTTTTTCCAGCACCGGGGCGCTGTCGACAAAGGCCCGGTAACCCAACGGGCCGATGGCCTCCTGGATGCGGTCGGCCAGAAACTGCACGCGCTTGCGCACCAGCTTGTGGTAATCGCGGCCCAGGGCATAGCGGGAGACGTAGGCTTTTTCGGGCTGGGCCAGGCGCTGCGCCATCTGCGTGTCGCCAGGCAGGTAATCCATGCGCAGCGACACCACCCGTACCGTGCCGGGGATCAACTGCTCGGGGTGGGCGCGCTTGCTGCCATGGGCGCCCAGGTACTCCATCTCGCCCTGGTAGCCAGCATCAAGCCAGCGCTGCAGGTGGTGTTCGTGTTCACCAAGGTCGACCCCGGCGATGCCTACGTGGGCAAAGCCGAGTTCCTGGCCCCACATCTTGATCGATTGGGCCAACTGTTCGAGGTCGGGTGTGGAGGCGGGCATGGATGGGCAAGCAATACGGGCTCAGGTGCGTATAATTCTGCCAGACTTTGGAGCTTTTGACCCCATGCCACAGACCAAACACCCAAACCCTGCCCCGCAGCTGCTCAGCAGCCTCACCGTCGCGCACCTGCCGCCGCGGCCTGCGCAGGCCCATAAAGGCGACTTCGGCCATGTGCTGGTGGTAGGCGGCGACCTGGGCACCGGGGGCGCTGTGCTGCTTGCCGGCGAGGCGGCGCTGCGCTGCGGGGCAGGGCTGGTCAGCCTTGCAACGCGCCCGGAGCACGTTGCCGCAGGCCTCGCCCGCCTGCCTGAAACCATGTGCCTTGGGGTGCAGTCGGCCAACCAGCTGATGGGCGTGCTGGAGCGCGCCTCGGTGCTGGTGGTGGGCCCTGGCCTGGGGCAGGCGGGGTGGGGGCGCAGCCTGCTGTCGGCGGTGGCCAATGCCGACCGCCCGCAGGTATGGGATGCCGACGCCCTGAACCTGCTGGCCAGTGCGCCCCTGGCGCTGCCCAGCGGCAGCGTGCTCACGCCGCACCCGGGGGAGGCTGCGCGGCTGCTGGGCATTTCTACCGAAGCGGTGCAGGCCGACCGGCCGGGGGCTGCGCGCAAACTGGCGCGGCGCTACAACAGCGTGTGCGTGCTGAAGGGCGCCGGTACCTTGGTGGCCGACCCGGATGGGCAACTGATGCTTTGCGACCGTGGCCACCCGGCCATGGCCGGCGCTGGCCTGGGCGATGTACTCAGTGGCGTGCTGGCCGCGCTGCTGGCGCAGGGCCTGAGCGCCTGGGAAGCCGCAGGGCTAGGGGTGTGGCTGCACGCCCGTGCCGGTGAACGCCTGGGCAGTGAAGGCCGGGGGCTGGCAGCCAGTGACCTGATACCTGTCATTCGTTATTTGTTGGAGGAGCACAGCGCGTGCCTGGCTTAAACCTGTTTCTGGCCGACGAAGCGGCCACTGTCGCCTTCGGCGCACACCTGGCTACTGTCACCGGTGGCTGCGGTGTGATTTTTCTTGAAGGGGACCTGGGGGCGGGCAAGACCACGTTGTCACGTGGCCTGATCCGTGGCCTGGGCCATACTGGTGCAGTGAAAAGCCCGACGTTCACCGTTGTCGAACCCTACGAGATCGGTGATGTCCGAGCTTTTCACTTCGACCTTTATCGGCTGGTCGATCCAGAGGAGCTTGAGTTCATGGGCATTCGTGACTATTTCGAGGGGGACCCACTGTGCCTGTTCGAGTGGCCACAAAAGGGTGCGGGCGTTTTGCCAAAGCCCGACCTGACCATTACCATAAGCCCCCAAGCTGGCGGACGCTCGCTTGACCTGTCGCCGCAGGGCGCTCGCGGCGAGGCCTGGTGCGTGGCACTGGCCGAACACTATAAACAGTAAGTGGGGTAGGTATGCGCATACGCGCACTGGTCGCCATCGTTGGGCTGCTGCTGACAACGGTGACCGTTGACGCTCTGGCCGTCACTCAAGTCAAGAGCGTGCGCCTGTGGCGCGCGCCGGACAACACACGGCTGGTTTTCGACCTGTCTGGCCCCGTGCAGCACAGCGTCTTTACCCTGAGCGCACCGGACCGGCTGGTTATCGACATCAATGGCGCGACACTGGCCGCCCCGTTGAAGGTTGCCACCTCCAACACGCCAATCAGCAGCGTGCGCTCTGCCCAGCGTACCCCTACCGATTTGCGGGTGGTGGTCGACCTTAAAAAGTCGGTCACCCCCAAGAGCTTCACCTTGGCGCCCAACGCACAGTATGGCAACCGCCTGGTGGTCGACCTGTATGACCAGGAAGCCGACGCCATCGCCGCCACTGCGCCGCCGCCGGCTCCACCACCGGTGCAGGCGCCGGCAACCACCCCGGCTGTGCCGGTGACGCCCACGCAGCCTGCCATCAAGTTGCCGCCGGTACCCAGTGGCAAGCGCGACATCGTGGTCGCCATCGACGCCGGTCACGGGGGCGAAGACCCTGGCGCGTCCGGGTCCAGTGGTCAGCATGAAAAAGATATCGTGCTGCAGATCGCCCGCGAGCTGCAACGCCAGATCAGTGCCGAAAAGGGCTTCCGGGCCGAACTGACCCGTACGGGCGATTATTTCATCCCGTTGCGCAAACGCACCGAAATCGCGCGCAAGAAAGGCGCCGACCTGTTCATTTCGATCCATGCCGATGCCGCGCCGTCCCGCGCTGCCTTCGGCGCATCGGTGTTTGCGTTGTCTGACCGTGGCGCCACGTCCGAAACCGCACGTTGGCTGGCCGACACGGAAAACCGCTCCGACCTGATCGGTGGTGCAGGCAACGTCAGCCTGGATGACAAGGACCGCATGCTGGCGGGTGTACTGCTGGACCTGTCGATGACCGCCACGCTCAGCTCCAGCCTTAACGTGGGGCAGAAGGTGCTGGGCAACATGGGGCGCATCACATCGCTACACAAGCAGCGGGTCGAGCAAGCGGGCTTCATGGTATTGAAGTCGCCCGACATCCCTTCGATTCTGGTGGAAACCGGGTTCATCTCCAACAATGCCGAGGCCGCCAAGCTGTCGACCCGCAGCCATCAGCAGGCGCTTGCCCGTTCGATCCATACCGGCGTGCGCCAGTACTTCCAGCAAAACCCGCCGCCAGGCACCTATATCGCCTGGCTGCGTGACAGCGGCAAGATCGCCCAGGGCCCACGTGAGCACACGGTGCGCCCCGGCGAGACTCTGGCCATGCTGGCTGTGCGCTACCAGGTCAGTGTGAGCAGCCTGCGCAACACCAATAGCCTCAAGACCGATGAACTGAAGGTGGGCCAGCGCCTGGACATCCCTGCTACCACGTTGGCCTCGCAATGAGCGGCGGTTCACGCATCCAGCTGCTCAGCCCGCGGCTGGCCAACCAGATTGCGGCGGGTGAGGTGGTCGAGCGGCCTGCCTCGGTCGCCAAGGAACTGCTGGAAAACAGCCTGGACTCCGGGGCCCGTCGTATCGACGTGGAGGTGGAGCAGGGCGGCGTGAAGTTGTTGAAGGTGCGCGATGACGGCGGCGGGATTTCTGCCGACGACCTGCCGCTGGCGCTGGCACGGCACGCCACCAGCAAGATCCGCGAACTGGAAGACCTCGAAGGGGTGCTGAGCCTGGGCTTTCGGGGCGAGGCGCTGGCCTCGATCAGCTCCGTTGCCCGCCTGACCCTCACCTCGCGTACCGCCAGTGCCAGCGAAGCCTGGCAGGTGGAAACCGAAGGCCGTGAAATGACCCCGCGGGTGCAGCCGGCGGCTCACCCAGTGGGCACGTCGGTGGAAGTGCGCGACCTGTTTTTCAATACACCGGCCCGGCGCAAGTTTCTCAAGGCCGAAAAAACCGAGTTCGATCACCTGCAGGAAGTGGTGCGCCGCCTGGCGCTGGCGCGTTTTGATGTTGCCTTCCACCTGCGCCACAACGGCAAGAGCATTCTCAGCCTGCACGAGGCCCATGACGAAACGGCCCGTGCGCGGCGGGTGGGCGCCATCTGTGGCCCGGGCTTCATGGAGCAGGCGCTGCCCATCGAGGTAGAGCGCAACGGCCTGCGCTTGTGGGGCTGGGTTGGGCTGCCGACGTTCTCGCGCAGCCAGGCCGACCTGCAGTATTTCTTCGTCAATGGCCGTGCGGTGCGCGACAAGCTGGTGGCCCACGCCGTGCGGCAGGCTTACCGTGATGTGCTGTTCAATGGCCGGCACCCCACGTTCGTGCTGTTCCTTGAGCTTGAGCCCAACGGCGTCGACGTCAACGTGCACCCCACCAAGCACGAAGTGCGCTTCCGGGAAGGGCGTTCGGTGCACGACTTCCTCTACGGCACCTTGCACCGCGCCCTGGCCGATGTGCGGCCAGAGGACCAGTTGGCTGCCCCGGCTGCCTTGCCCGAGGTTGTGCGCCCCACCGGCCAGCAGGCTGGCGAATTCGGCCCGCAAGGTGAAATGCGCCTGGCAGCTGCGGTGCTGGAACTACCCCGTGCCCAGCCGTCGTTCAGCAACGGGGGCAGCGGCGCCGGCTACCAGTACCAGTACACGCCGCGCCCGTCGCAGCCGTTGCCCGCCGCTGAGGCACAGGCGGTGTACCGCGAGTTCTACAAGCCGCTGGCCGAAGGCGCCACTGCGCCTGCCGCACTGCCGGAGAGCCAGGGTGATATTCCGCCGCTGGGCTATGCCCTGGCGCAACTCAAGGGTATCTACATCCTGGCCGAAAACGCGGTCGGCCTGGTGTTGGTGGACATGCATGCAGCCCATGAACGCATCATGTATGAACGGCTGAAGGTGGCCATGGCCAGCGAAGGCCTCAGCGGCCAGCCGTTGCTGGTGCCCGAAACCCTGGCCTTGAGCCAGCGCGAAGCCGACTGCGCCGAGGAACATGGCCAGTGGTTCCAGCGGTTGGGCTTCGAGTTGCAGCGCCTTGGCCCGGAAACCCTGGCGATTCGCCAGATCCCGGCACTGCTCAAGCAGGCGGAGGCCAACCGCCTGGTACAGGACGTACTGGCCGACCTGATGGAATACGGCACCAGCGATCGCATTCAGGCGCACCTCAACGAACTGCTCGGCACCATGGCTTGCCACGGTGCCGTGCGTGCCAACCGGCGCCTGGCGATCCCGGAGATGAACGCCCTGCTGCGTGACATGGAAAACACCGAGCGCAGCGGCCAGTGCAACCACGGGCGCCCTACCTGGACGCAGATGGGCCTGGATGACCTGGACAAACTCTTTTTGCGCGGCCGATGACATGAGTGGCAAGCCCCCTGCAATCTTCCTGATGGGCCCGACGGCGTCCGGCAAGACCGACCTGGCCATCGAGCTGAGCAAGGTCATGCCCTGTGAACTGGTGAGCGTTGATTCGGCGTTGGTATACCGGGGCATGGACATCGGCTCGGCCAAGCCGTCCAAGGCTGTGCTGGCGGCTCACCCGCACCACCTGATCGATATTCGCGACCCTGCCGAAAGCTACTCGGCGGCGCAGTTTCGCGCCGACGCCCTTCAGGTCATGGGCGAGATCACCGCGCGGGGCAACATCCCGCTGCTGGTGGGCGGCACCATGCTCTACTACAAAGCCTTGATCGACGGCCTGGCGGACATGCCGGCAGCGGACGCCCAGGTGCGCGCCGAGCTGGAAGCCCTGGCGCAGGCGCAGGGCTTGGCGGCGCTGCACCGGCAACTGGCCGAGGTCGACCCGGAGTCAGCTGCCCGCATTCACCCCAACGACCCTCAGCGGTTGATCAGGGCGCTTGAGGTGTACCGGGTCAGCGGCCAGAGCATGACGGCCCATCGCCAGCGTCAATTGGCTGAAAGTAGCGGCGCAGACGCAGGCGCGGGCGGCCATTTGCCCTATACTGTCGCGAGTTTGGCGATAGCGCCTACAGATCGTCACATTCTGCATCACCGAATTGCGTTACGATTTTCACAGATGTTGGAACAGGGCTTTGTCGACGAGGTCCGAATGCTGCGAGCCAGAAGTGACTTGCACGCCGGGTTGCCGTCTATACGGGCTGTGGGGTATCGGCAAGTCTGGGACTACCTGGACGGCACACTGGATGAGAATGAGATGCGCGAGCGCGGTATCATTGCCACCCGGCAGCTGGCCAAGCGGCAGTTCACCTGGTTGCGTGGCTGGCCGGGCGTGCAGTGGCTCGACAGCCTTGCCTGCGACAATCTGTCCCGCACCTTGAAATACCTTGGGGCCATCTCCATATTGAGCTGAGTCCCTGCTGATTGCCGTCTATCCTTGCGATGGGCGGCCCAATTTATCGTTTTTTCAGATTTTCCAATTATTTATCCTTACAGGAGTGCGGCATATGTCAAAAGGGCATTCGCTACAAGACCCTTACTTGAACACCTTGAGAAAAGAAAAGGTTCCGGTTTCGATCTACCTGGTCAACGGTATCAAGCTGCAGGGCTCGATCGAATCCTTCGACCAGTTCGTGGTACTGCTGAAAAACACCGTCAGCCAGATGGTCTACAAGCACGCCATTTCCACTGTCGTACCTGCCCGTCCGGTTCGTCTGCCAAGCCCGTCCGATTCCGAGAACGGCGACAGCGAGCCAGGCAACGCCTGATAGGAGCCTGCATTGTTCTTTGAGCGCCACGGTGGTGGTGAACGGGCCTTGCTCGTTCACTTGGAAGGTCAGAACCCTGAGGCGCGTGAAGACCCGCAGGAGTTTCAGGAGCTGGCGCTGTCGGCAGGTGCCGACATCGTCTCGCTGGTCACGGTGACAAGGCATCAGCCTTCCGCCAAATACCTGATTGGCAGTGGCAAGGTCGAGGAATTGCACGACCTGGTCCATGCCGAACAGGTAGACCTGGTGATTTTCAATCACACCCTCACGCCCAGCCAGGAGCGCAACCTCGAGCGCGTGTTCGAGTGCCGTGTGCTCGACCGCACCGGGCTGATCCTCGATATTTTCGCCCAGCGGGCGCGTACCCATGAAGGCAAGCTGCAGGTCGAACTGGCCCAGCTGGAGCACATGAGTACCCGTCTGGTACGCGGCTGGACGCACCTTGAGCGGCAAAAAGGTGGTATCGGCCTGCGCGGGCCGGGTGAAACCCAGCTGGAAACCGACCGCCGCCTGCTGCGGGTGCGCATACGCCAAATCAAGTCACGCCTGGAAAAGGTGCGCAGCCAGCGTGAGCAGGCGCGTCGCGGCCGCAAGCGGGCAGACATCCCCTCGGTTTCGCTGGTGGGCTACACCAACGCCGGCAAGTCCACGCTGTTCAACGCCTTGACCCAGTCCGAGGTGTACGCCGCCGACCAGCTGTTCGCCACGCTCGACCCAACCCTGCGCCGCCTGCAACTGGACGACCTGGGGCCAATCGTATTGGCCGACACGGTGGGCTTTATCCGCCACTTGCCGCACAAGCTGGTCGAGGCTTTTAGGGCTACGCTCGAAGAGTCGAGCAACTCCGACCTGCTGCTGCACGTCATCGATGCCCATGAGCCCGAGCGCATGGAGCAGATCGAGCAGGTGCTGGCGGTATTGGGAGAGATTGGCGCCGAAGGCTTGCCGATCCTCGAGGTGTATAACAAACTCGACCTGCTTGAAGATGTCGAGCCGCAGATCCAGCGCAATGCCGACGGCAAACCCGAGCGGGTCTGGGTGTCGGCACGCGATGGGCGTGGCCTGGAGCTGGTTGGCCAGGCGATTGCCGAGCTGCTCGGCGATGATCTGTTTGTTGGCACCCTGTGCCTGGAGCAGCGTTTTGCCCGCTTGCGCGCGCAATTCTTTGACCTGGGCGCGGTGCAGAGTGAAGCGCATGATGAAGAAGGGCGCAGCCTGCTGAGTGTGCGGCTGCCCCGGGTCGAGCTCAACCGCCTGGTCAGCCGGGAAGGCATGGAGCCGCAAGTGTTTGTCGAGCAACACACTTTGCAATAAATGCTCGTCGACGTCGCCGGGCAGCAATGACAGGCATTCTGTAGCATTGGACGGCGCGCCGTGGGCGCGTCTTTGCTTTATCAGATGGAGAGCGCTATGGCTTGGAACGAGCCGGGTGGCAACTCGAACAATCAGGATCCCTGGGGCGGTCGCCGCGGTAATGGTGGCGGCGGCGGTGGCGGTGACAAAAAAGGGCCACCGGATCTGGACGAGGCCTTCCGCAAACTGCAGGACAGCCTGAATGGCATGTTCGGCGGTAATAAAAAACGTGGCGGCGGCGGTGACCGCAATGTCGGCAAGGGTGGTGGCCTGGGCCTGCTGGGCATCGGCCTGGCCGTGCTGGCTGCCATCTGGCTGTATAGCGCTGTCTACGTGGTCGACGAGCAGGAGCAGGCCGTGGTGCTGCGCTTCGGCAAGTACTATGAAACAGTCGGCCCCGGCCTGAACATTTACTTCCCGCCTATCGATCGCAAGTACATGGAAAACGTCACGCGTGAGCGTGCCTACACCAAGCAGGGCCAGATGCTGACCGAAGACGAGAACATCGTCGAAGTGCCGCTGACCGTGCAGTACAAGATCACCAACCTGCAGGACTTCGTGCTCAACGTCGACCAGCCTGAGGTGAGCCTGCAGCACGCGACCGACAGTGCCCTGCGCCATGTGGTGGGTTCCACTTCGATGGACCAGGTGCTGACCGAAGGCCGTGAACAGATGGCCGTGGATATCCGCGAACGCCTGCAGCGCTTCCTCGACAACTACCGTACCGGCATCACCGTGACCCAGGTCAACGTACAGAGCGCGGCAGCCCCGCGTGAAGTGCAGGAAGCCTTCGATGACGTGATCCGTGCCCGCGAAGACGAGCAACGTGCCCGCAACCAGGCCGAGTCCTACGCCAATGGCGTGGTACCCGAGGCCCGTGGTCAGGCCCAGCGCATCATCGAGGACGCCAACGGCTACCGCGACGAAGTCATTGCCCGTGCCAAAGGTGAGGCCGACCGCTTCGTCAAGCTGGTCACCGAATACCACAAGGCGCCTGACGTGACCCGCCAGCGCCTGTACCTGGAGACCATGCAAGAGGTTTACAGCAACTCGAGCAAAGTCATGGTGGCCACCAAGGACGGGCAGAACAACCTGCTCTACCTGCCACTGGACAAGATGGTCGAAGGCAGCCGCAACCCCGCCGCGCCAAGCAGCGGCGTATCGTCGGCGAATGATGCAGCCGCCGCCCGTGCGGCGCAGGACACGCAACAGCAACAGCAACCGCTGCGCACTAGGGAGAGCCGCTGATGAGCAACCGATCGCTGATCGCCCTGATCGTCGCTGTGGTACTGGGTATTGTGGCCTGGAACAGCTTCTACATCGTGGCCCAGACCGAACGGGCAGTGCTGCTGCGCTTCGGTAAGGTGGTCCAGGCGGATGTCCAGCCTGGCCTGCACGTGAAGATTCCGTACGTGAACCAGGTGCGCAAGTTCGACGCACGCCTCATGACCCTTGACGCCCCCACCCAGCGGTTCCTGACCCTGGAGAAAAAAGCGGTGATGGTCGATGCGTACGCCAAATGGCGCGTCAAGGACGCCGAGCGCTTCTACACCGCCACTTCCGGCATGAAGCAGATCGCCGACGAGCGCCTGTCCCGTCGCCTGGAAAGCGGCCTGCGTGACCAGTTCGGTAAACGCACCCTGCACGAGGTGGTGTCCGGTGAGCGTGACGCGTTGATGGCAGACATCACCGCTTCGCTTAACCGCATGGCCAACAAGGAGCTGGGTATCGAGGTTGTCGACGTTCGCGTCAAGGCCATCGACCTGCCGAAGGAAGTCAACCGCAGTGTGTTCGACCGCATGAGCACCGAGCGTGAGCGTGAGGCCCGCGAGCACCGCGCCAAGGGTAACGAGTTGGCAGAAGGCATCCGTGCCGACGCTGATCGCCAGCGCCGCGTACTGCTGGCCGAGGCCTACCGTGAGGCCGAGGAAACCCGCGGTGACGGTGATGCCCAGGCCGCTGCCATCTACGCCAAGGCCTACACCCAGGACGCCGATTTCTACGCGTTCTACCGTAGCCTGCAAGCGTACCGCGACAGCTTCTCGAGCAAGAGCGATGTACTGGTCCTGGACCCGAAGAACGAGTTCTTCCGCTTCATGGACAAGAGCCGGCCCTGAGGCTCGCTCGGGTTGGTGCCCCGCCTGGCAGCTAAAACGCCTGGCGGGGTGCATCCTGAATGAAAACGGGTGTATCATGAGTCAGCCGGGAAATTTCCCGGCTTTTTTGCGTCTGCAAGGTTGATTGGCACGCGCCGGTTGACGGTTTGCTCAGCTCGCAAGGCAATTCGAGGGTATCGGGTACGGTGGCTGCGCTGGGATCAGTGCTGCCCGTTGCTGTGCGCGATACCGGCTTTACTGATGGCTGGCCTGCGGGCGGCCGCCCGGACCAGAGGGGAAATGGCGTAATGGCAACGGTAGACCGCTGGCTGCTGCCAGATGGCATCGAGGAAGTACTGCCACCTGAGGCTGCGCGCATCGAAATCGCGCGGCGCCAGGTGTTGGACCTGTTCCAGAGTTGGGGCTACGAACTGGTCGTCACCCCGCATATCGAGTACCTGGAGTCGCTGCTCACCGGCGCCGGCCAGGACCTGGATCAGCGCACCTTCAAGGTGGTGGACCCGCAGTCCGGCCGCCTGATGGGCTTCCGCGCCGACTTCACCCCGCAAGTGGCACGCATCGATGCCCATACCTTGCGCCGTGAAGGCCCAAGCCGCCTGTGCTACGCCGGCAGCGTGCTGCATGCCCAGCCGCGGGCCTTGTCCACCTCGCGCAGCCCGATCCAGTTGGGCGCAGAGCTGTACGGCGATGCCAGCCCCACCAGTGACGTCGAAATCATCAGCCTGATGCTGGCCACGCTGCAACTGGCCGATGTGCCCGACGTGCACATGGACCTGGGCCACGTGGGCATCTACCGCGGCCTGGCCCGTGCTGCCGGGTTGTCCGGCGCTGTGGAACAGCAACTGTTCGACGCCATGCAGCGCAAGGCTGTGGATGAAGTGCAGGCCTTGACCGCCGACTTGCCCAAGGACCTGGGCAACATGTTGCGCGCGTTGGTCGAGTTGTGCGGCGGCCGCGAGGTGCTGGCCGAGGCCCGCGTACGCCTGGGCCGTGCTCCGGCCAGCGTACTGACCGCGCTGGACGACCTGCTGGCGATCGCGGATCGCCTGGCGTCGCGCTACCCGGCCCTGCCGCTGTACTTCGACCTGGGCGAGTTGCGCGGTTACAACTACCACACGGGTGTGGTGTTTGCGGTGTTCGTGCCGGGCGAAGGTCAATCGATCGCCCAGGGTGGGCGCTATGATGACATTGGCGCTGATTTCGGTCGGGCGCGCCCGGCCACTGGTTTCTCCACGGATTTGAAGACCCTGGTCACACTGGGGCGAGCGGAGGTCGTATTGCCCACGGGCGGCATCTGGATGCCGGACAGTGGCGATGCGGCCCTCTGGCAGCAAGTCTGCCAGTTGCGCAACGAGGGCCAGCGAGTGGTCCAGGCGCTGCCTGGCCAGCCGTTGAGTGCTGCCTTCGAAGCGGATTGTGATCGGCAATTGATTCAGCAAGACGGGCGCTGGCAGGTTCTGCCGCTGGCCCAGTGAGTTTCTGCGTCGGCAAAGGCCGGCAACCAAGTTTGCGTGAATGAGGACCAATGTAATGGGTAAGAATGTCGTCGTCCTGGGCACCCAATGGGGTGATGAGGGCAAAGGCAAGATCGTCGATCTGCTGACCGAACATGCTGCCGCCGTAGTGCGCTACCAGGGTGGCCACAACGCGGGCCACACCCTGGTGATCAACGGTGAAAAGACCGTTCTGCACCTGATTCCGTCCGGCATCCTGCGTGAAGGCGTGCAGTGCCTGATCGGCAACGGCGTGGTCGTTGCCCCGGATGCACTGATGCGTGAAATCACCAAGCTGGAAGAGAAGGGCGTACCGGTGCGCGAGCGCCTGCGCATTTCCCCGGCTGCACCGCTGATCCTGTCGTACCACGTGGCGCTGGACCAGGCCCGTGAAAAAGCCCGTGGCGAAGCCAAGATTGGCACCACCGGCCGTGGTATCGGCCCCGCTTACGAAGACAAGGTGGCACGCCGTGGCCTGCGCGTGGGCGACCTGTTCCACCGTGAGCGTTTCGCCGCCAAGCTGGGTGAGCTGCTGGACTACCATAACTTCCAGCTGGTGAATTACTACAAAGAGCCTGCCATCGACTTCCAGCAGACCCTGGACGAGTGCATGGCCTATGCCGAACAGCTCAAGCCGATGATGCTCGACGTCACCGCCGAGCTGCACAAGCTGCGCCGTGCCGGCAAGGACATCATGTTCGAAGGCGCCCAGGGCTCGCTGCTGGACATCGACCACGGTACCTACCCGTACGTCACCAGCTCCAACACCACCGCCGGCGGTATTTCCACCGGCTCCGGCGTTGGCCCGATGTACCTGGACTACATCCTCGGTATCACCAAGGCCTACACCACGCGCGTGGGCTCTGGCCCGTTCCCGACCGAACTGTTCGATGAAACTGGCGCTACCCTGGCCAAGCGTGGCCATGAGTTTGGCTCCACTACTGGCCGTGCCCGCCGTTGTGGCTGGTTCGACGCCGTCATCCTGCGCCGCGCCATCGACGTCAACAGCATCTCGGGCATCTGCCTGACCAAGCTGGACGTGCTCGACGGCCTGGACACCATCAGCATCTGCGTAGGTTACAAAGATGCCAACGGCGAAGTGATCGAAGCACCGACCGACGCCGACAGCTACATCGGCCTGCAGCCGGTGTACGAGCAACTGCCGGGCTGGAGCGAGTCGACCCTGGGTGCCAAGACCCTGGAAGAACTGCCTGCCAATGCGCGCGCCTACATCACCCGCATCGAGGAGCTGATTGGCGCGCCGATCGACATCATCTCCACCGGCCCGGACCGCAACGAAACCATCGTGTTGCGCCATCCGTTCGCCTGATCGGCCTGCCAGGTTGACCTGACGCCGCGTCCCTGCAAGGGGGCGCGGCGTTTTTCATTGTGCAATGCCTGTTGCGGCCTCTGCGCGACTGTACCCGCGCCCGCAGATTGCTCAACCTTGGCGCTTATCCCCGCTGCCCCGGCACAACCCTTGCTGTAAGAAATATCTGTCGATGCCATCAAAATAGTGGCGCCAGAAAACACGAGGGTTACACCGTGTCTGCCATCCTCTCACTGTTACGAAGCCGCCTCTTGCGGCCTGTCTTTGTGGCCCTGGGTATCGCCCTTTTGGTGCAGGTACTGGTGGCTGTTGCCCTCACGCGAAGCACAGTCACAGCCCTTGAGGCCGACCTGAGCGAGCGGCTCGGCCAGGACAGCCAGCAACTCACTGGCGACCTGGAGCAGGCCGGGCAAGATGTCCGCGCCGGCCTTGACGGGTTGTCCAGCAGTACCCGCCAGCGCTTGAGTGCAGGCCTTTCGGAGCGCCTGCAGGCCGAACAGCAGCAACTGCGCGCCACCCTCGAAAAAAGCCTGAGGGAATCGGCCAACGATATGGCCGAACTGCTGGCTTCGGTGGCACCTCGGGCCATCTGGGACAACGATGTACCGGTGCTTTCCGATTTCGCCCGGCGTGCCCAGCGCAACCCCAACGTGCTGTTCGTCATCTACGACGACGCCCAGGGCCAGCACCTGACCCGCTACCTGAACCGGCAAAACCCCATCAACCAGGCCCTGATGGAAAAGGGGCAGGGTGAGCGTGCGCTGGACAAGGTCATCGAGGCGGCCCGCCGCGACCCGGCTGTGTATGTGGTAGAGGCACCCATCAACCCCAATGGTGCGGAGATCGGCAAGGTACTGATGGGGGTGTCGACAGCGGGCATCGACCAGCAGCTGGCGGCCCTCGACCAACGTTTCGCTGCATTGATCGCCAGTGGTGAGCAACTGGTGGGCGACAGCCTGGTGGGCGCTGCAGCCGACAGCGGCAAGACCTTGCGCGAGCGCCTGGAGAAGGCGCAAGGCAGCGCCGCCGCGATGCAGGCCAATACCGCCCAGACGGTTCGTGATGCAGCAGGCGAGCTGCGCTGGCGCATTGGCCTGGGCCTGGTGCTGGTAGGGCTGGGGGTATTGCTGGTGGTGGCCGTGGTGCTGGGCCGGCGGGTGGTGAGCAAGCTGCGCCTGCTGATTGCGGCGCTCGACGACCTGGCAGCCGGGGAGGGCGACCTGACCAAGCGGGTGCGTATGGACAGCCGTGACGAGATCGGCGACATGGCCTCGGCCGTGAACCGTTTTGTCGACAAGTTGCAGCCCATCGTTCGCGAGGCCGGTGAGGTGGCCCAGCGCACCGGGGTGGAGATCGGCGCCATGGCCCAGCGTAACGCCGGTGCCGATGCGGCTGCCGCGCTGCAGCGTGATGAAGTGGCTGCCAGCCTGCGCGACTTGTCGAGCATGGCCGACGAGGCCCAGGCCGAAAGCCATGCGATGCAAGCCGCGCTGCAGCAGGTGGTGGATATCCGCCAGGCGACCGATGAAAACACCCGCACCTCTACCCAGTTGGCCGGCCTGATCGAGAACCTGGCCGGCCAGGTGGATGCGGGCTCCCAGGTAATCGAAAGGCTGGCCAAGCAGAGCGAGCAGATCGAGGTGGTGCTGACGGTGATCCATGGCATCGCCGAGCAGACCAACCTGTTGGCCCTGAACGCCGCCATCGAGGCCGCGCGTGCCGGTGAAACGGGCCGGGGCTTCGCCGTGGTCGCTGACGAGGTACGCGCCCTGGCGAGCAAGACCCAGAGCTCTACCGGGGACATCCAGGCACATATCGCCGCCTTGCAGAAGGGTGCCAAGGAAGCCGTCGCTACCATCAGCCAGGCGGGGGTGAAGGCCAATGAAGGGTTGCTGGTGCTGCGTGACAACGAGCGCCGTCAGCAGTCGGTACAGGCGGCGGTGGAGCAGGTGCACGCGGCCATCGGTTTGGCTACCCGTGCGGCTGAACAACAGGCGAGTGGGGCCCAGGCGGTGCGGGGGCGGGTGGAAACCATCCACGTCCAGGCGGAGCGCTCGGCCGAGGTGGTGATGCAGACCACCGCCAGCAGCAAGGTACTGGATGACCTGGCGGCTCAGTTGCGGGCAAGTTTGGGCCAGTTCCGTGCCTGAGCTATCCCAGGCACCCACGCCACCCCTGGGAGCAACTGTCTTCCACAAGATCTCAAAGCTAGCGCAATCACTGTGGGAGCGGGTTTACCCGCGAACGCCGGCGAAGCCGGTGCCATGCACCGCGCTGCCTGCTTCGCGGGTGAACCCGCTCCCACAGGATGGGGGTTCACCGGTGAAGGCGCCTGGTCAGGCGGAAGCGCCCAACTGGCCTTGGTCGCAGCAGGGCTGCGGGGCGTTGGCGGCTGAAGTACCAGACGAAGAAGGTCACCAACGAGACAGACAGCAGAATCAGGCTCCCATAGAGGCACCCACACTGCTAGTCAGAAAAATTGCGCAATCCTTGTAGATGAAACTGTCTTCCACAAGATCTCAAAGCTGGCGCAATCACTGTGGGAGCGCGCCGCGCTATGCCTGACGTTGTGCGCTGGTCAGGCCTTGTTCAGATACATCCGCGTAGTCAGCAAATACACCGGCAACCCCGACACCACAATCAGCAGCGCCGCATACGGCGCCGCTGCCGCGAACTCGACATTGGCCGTGTGCGCCCAAACCTCGGTGGCCAGGGTAGTCATGCCGGTCGGGCTTAGCAGTAATGTGGCGGTCAGTTCCTTCATGGCATCCAGGAACACCAAGGCAAAGGCGGCCGCCATGGCGGGGAAGATGATCGGCAACGTAACCCTGCAAAATGCCGTGAAGCTGCTCGCGCCCAGCGTTCTGGCGGCCTCTTCAAGCGTCGGCGAGGCCTTGTTCAGCGCGGTGCGTACGGGTGACTGGGCAAGCGGCAGGAATAGCAGCGCATAGGCCAGCAGCAGCAGTGCCGACGTCTGGTACAGCGCCGGCACGTAGTGCAGGGCGAAGAACACCAGCGTCAGGGCGATCACCAGCCCGGGCAGGGCGTGCAGCAGGTACGGCAGGCGCTCTGCCCAGATGGCCAGGCGGCCTTTGTAGCGCACCACCAGGAAGCTGATCGGCAAAGCCAGCAGTACGCAGAAGCCCGCGCCGCCCAGCGATACCGAAAGCGATGTGAACAGCGCCTTGGAGATGGCTGCTACTGGGAAGGCGGCCGACGAACCCACACTCAACCAGTAACCGAGCATCGCCAATGGGATGCCGCTGCCCAGTACCGCCAAGCCCAGGCAGAACAGCTGCGCGGGCAGTGCCCAACCGCCCAGCCGAACAGGTTGCGCCCGGCGCGCCACGCCCTGGCCGATGCGCACATGGCGAGCCTTGCCGCGTACACGCAGTTCCAGCCACAGCATCACCAAGCACATTGCCAGCAGCACTGCGGACAGCATGGCGGCATTGGCGTTGCTGAACTCCAGTTCGAACTGTTGGTAAATCGCCGTGGTGAAGGTCTGCAAACCGAGGATCGAAAGGGCGCCGAATTCCACCAGCATGTGCAAGGCAATCAGCAGTGCGCCACCGAGCATCGACGGCCAAAGCAGTGGCAGGGTGACCTTGAGGTACACCCCCCAGCGGCTGCAGCCCAGGGTACGCGCCGACTCTTCCAGGGAGGTGTCGAGGTTGCGCAGGGTGGCTGCCACGGGCAAGAACACCAAGGGGTACTTTGACAGGGCCATCACCAGGATCGCCCCGCCCAGGCCTTCGAAGTCCGAGCTCAGCGATACCCAGGTGAAGCTGCTGACAAAGGATGGCACCGCAAAGGGCAGGCACAGCACTACCCCCCAAAGCCTGCGACCGCGCAGGTTGCTGCGCTCGAGCAGCCAGGCCAGCGCCAGGCCCACCACCATGCAGGTCAGCGTTACACCCACCATCAGCAGCAGGGTATTGCGCATCAACCCCCATACGAAGGGCCGCCACAGCAGGTGCAGCGCCTCTCGCCAGCCGGCTTCCCAGGCCTTGATGGCCACGTAGAGCAAGGGCAGCAGGCTCATGGCGACCAGGAACAGTACGGGCAGCACCACCCAGACAGAGGGGCGCTTGCGGCGCGGCACGAAGCGTACCGGCGCCGGCTGGGTCAAGGCGGCAGTCATCAGAGCAGGCCGACCTCACGTTCAAGTTCGATCGCTTCCTCTGCGTTGCCCAGGTCGGCTGGCGATATCTTAGGTGGGCGCAGGTCTTCGAACGGCTTGAGGCCGCGGTCAGACACCATGCCTTTGTGCAGTGGGTACTCGGCGGTGGTCTGGGTGATCACCCGCTGGCCTTCTTCGCTGGCCATCCAGTTCAGCAAGGCCTGAGCCTCCTTGGGATGTTTGCTGGCCTTCACCGCCGCAGCACCAGAGATGGTCACCAGGTTGCCGGCATCGCCATCGGCCAGGTAGTGCAACTTGGAGTCCAGCTTGCCGCGCTCGCGCTCCAGGGCGTACCAGTAGTAGTTGTTCACCAGCACCGCAGCCACTTCACCTTTTTCAACGGCCTTCAGCGCCACCATGTTGTTGGTGTAGGTCTTGCCGAATGCTTTCAGGCCCGTGAGCCATTCTTCGGTGGCCTCGCGGCCATGCATCTTGAGGATGGCCACGGCCTGCTCCTGGAATGCACCGCTGGTCGGCACAAAGCCGACGCGCCCGTCCCATTCCGGGTCGGCAAAGTCCATTACCGTGGTGGGCAGGTCTTTCTCGTCGATCTTCTTAGGGTTGAACACCACCACACGGGTACGGGCGGTAACGCCCATCCAGCTGCCGTTGGCGGCCACATATTCCTTGGGCAGCATGTTCAGGGTAGCGTCGTCGATCTTGGCCAGCAGGCCCAGTTCGCCCAGGTTGTTCAGCGGCGGCGACTCTTCGGTGTAGATGATGTCGGCGGGCGAGCGGTCGCCTTCCTCGATGATCTGGCTGGCCAGCTGGTTACTGCTGCCTTTGCGAATATTGATATGGATGCCGGTCTTGGCCTCGTAGGCCTTGGCGATGGCTTCGCCGATTTCCTTGTGCTGACCGTTGTACATGGTCAGGGTGACCGGGGCGTCTGCCATGGCGGCCGGAGCGCCGATGACCAGGCTCAGCACGGCGGCAGCCAGGGTGCGCATCAGCGGTTGCGGGCGGATCGTCATGCGGGTACTTCCTCGCTTACGGCTACATATTTGGAAACAATGGTAAACGAAATCGTTTCTCAAGTGGCCACGTGAGAAGAAATTCATGGTTGTGTGCTGCCATCACTTACAGGCAACCACTGCCGTCACCGGCGCCACCGGGTACCTCAGGCCATCCTCCTGGTGAACATCCGCGAACCCGGCATTGCGCAGCCGCTGCGCCAGTTCGCCGGCTGGCAATACATGCCGCCCTTGCATGCGCATATGCAGGTAATAAGGCAGTACCCGCGCTGCCGTGTGCCGGTTGCGTGGCACTTCGGCGTGGCAGCACATCAGCACACCGCCGGGGTTGAGCGCCGTATGAAGTCGGCGTATCAGCCCATCGAGGTCACGGGCGAAGTGGAACACCGACGAGCACCAAATCAGGTCATAGCCACTGCCAAACCCGTCATGGTCCAGATCACCACCAATGATATTCAGGCGCTTCTCCAGCCCGGCGCGCAGAATATTGTCCTGGGCAACGGCGGCGGTTTCGGCGAAGTCGAACACCGTGCCCTGCAATGCCGTGAACCGTTCAACGAGGGCGATGGCAACCAGGCCTGGCCCGCCGCCCAGGTCCAGCATGTGTTTCAGGCGCGTGGCGTGCGGCAGCCGGTCGACCAACTGGCACGCAACGTCGGCTGTCACCGCTTGCTGCTCCTGGGCGATCTGCACCCGCGCTGCCTCTGCCCAGCGGCGAGCCATCTCTGGGCCGGGCGCTGTAGCCGGCGGCAGGCCGTTACGTAGCGCCTGCTCCAGGGGCGCGCCTGCCTGGCGCAGTACCTGGTGTCGAAACAGCAGGGCGTCACCGCAGTAATCATGCGCGCTGCGGCTCAGGTAACGGCGGGCTGTGTCGCCATTGCGGTACTGGTTGCCTTGCTCATCACGTTCCAGCAGCCCTTGGGCCCAGAGCATTTCCAGCAGGTAGCCCGTGTTGAAGGGCTCAAGGTCCAGCGCCTTGGCCAATTGCGCGGGGGCAGTGAAGTGCTGCAGGTGATCGAACAGTTCAACCGTGAGTGCCGTGCGCAGGGCGTCGGCGGCCAGGCCTGCCAGTTGCAGGTCCCAGCAGGCTTGAAGCGGGTGAGGGGTAGTCAGGTCCATGCTCATCGCAGGCTCGCTCCATGAGAGAAAGCCAGATGCTAGATGAGAATGATTCTATATTGCAAATCCGGCTGGACATTACAAAACCAGCAGGCAAGAAAAAACCCACTAGCAAGCTAGTGGGTTTTTGTATGGTGCCCAGGAGAAGACTCGAACTTCCACGACCGTTAAGTCACTGATACCTGAAACCAGCGCGTCTACCAATTCCGCCACCTGGGCAAAGCTTTACATCGTCTGGTGAAGGCGACTATTGTTCGCTTCACACAGTAGTAACAGATCCTTGGTCATCTATTACTTGAAAATCTTGGTGCCCAGGAGAAGACTCGAACTTCCACGACCGTTAAGTCACTGATACCTGAAACCAGCGCGTCTACCAATTCCGCCACCTGGGCACACATTCGAGATAAAAGATGCTTTACAGCGCCGTTCATCTCTACTACAACTGCGGGGTTGTCCGTCGTTGTGGTGCGCACTATACGGATGCCTCCGAGGGCTGTAAAGCCCCCGATCAAAAAAAATCTCAAAAAATTCAACTTGTTGATTTCACGAGCCTATTCCCGTTTGCCGGACACGCCACTGGGGCTGTCCAAGGCTGACATTTCCGGTTTCAATACGCCTATGCCAGAATTCCTATCTATATACCCCAAGGTGAACCCCTTCTGATGGCCGATTGGCAATCCCTCGATCCCGAGGCCGCTCGCGAAGCGGAAAAATACGACAACCCCATTCCCAGCCGTGAGCTGATCCTGCAGCGCCTCGCCGACCGTGGCGAACCGGCCGCACGCGAGGAGCTGGCGGCAGAGTTCGGTCTGCACGAAGAAGACCAGATCGAAGCCCTGCGCCGGCGCCTGCGGGCCATGGAGCGCGATGGCCAGCTTATCTATACCCGGCGCGGCACTTATGCCCCGGTGGACAAGCTGGACCTGATCTGCGGCCGCGTGTCCGGCCACCGCGATGGCTTTGGCTTCCTCATCCCCGATGACGGTAGCGAAGACCTGTTCCTCAGCCCCTCGCAGATGCGCCTGGTGTTCGACGGCGACCGCGGCCTTGCCCGTGTCTCGGGCGTCGACCGCCGCGGCCGGCGCGAAGGCGTGCTGGTCGAAGTCATTTCCCGAGGCCACGAAAGCGTGGTGGGCCGCTATTTCGAAGAAGGCGGCATCGGCTACGTGACCCCCGACAACCCCAAGATCCAGCAGGAAGTGCTGGTAACGGCGGGGCGTAACGGCGGGGCAAAGATCGGCCAGTTCGTCGAGATCAAGATCACCCACTGGCCAACCCCGCGCTTCCAGCCGCAAGGCGACGTGGTGGAGGTCATCGGGAACTACATGGCCCCAGGCATGGAAATCGACGTTGCCCTGCGCAGCTACGATATTCCCCACGTATGGCCCCATGATGTGATCAAGGAGGCGCGCAAGTTCCGCTCCGAAGTCGAGGAGAAGGACAAGGAGAAGCGCGTTGACCTGCGCCATCTGCCGTTCGTCACCATCGACGGCGAAGATGCCCGCGACTTCGACGATGCCGTGTATTGCGAGCCGCTGGGCAAGCTGCGCATGTTTTCCGGTGGCTGGCGCCTGTACGTGGCCATCGCCGACGTTTCCAGTTACGTTCGCCTGGGTTCCGCCCTGGATGTGGAAGCCCAGCAGCGGGGTAACTCGGTGTACTTCCCGGAGCGTGTGGTGCCGATGCTGCCGGAGGAGCTGTCCAACGGCCTCTGCTCGCTGAACCCGCATGTCGATCGCTTGGCCATGGTGTGCGAAATGACCATGAACAAGGCTGGGCAGATGGTCGACTACCAGTTCTATGAAGGGGTGATCCATTCCCACGCCCGCCTGACCTACAACAAGGTCAGCAGCATGCTCGAGCATTCCCGCACCCGTGAAGGCAAAGCCCTGCGCGAGGAATACAAGGCGGTCGTGCCAGACCTGAAGAACCTCTACAACCTGTACAAGGTGCTTCTGGATGCCCGCCATACCCGCGGTGCCATCGACTTCGAAACCCAGGAAACCCGCATCATCTTCGGCGAAGAACGCAAAATCGCGGAAATTCGCCCCACTGTGCGTAACGATGCGCACAAGCTGATCGAAGAGTGCATGCTGGCTGCCAACGTGGCCACTGCCGAGTTCCTGCAGAAGCATGGCGTGCCGGCCCTGTACCGCGTGCACGACGGCCCGCCGCCGGAGCGGCTGGAAAAACTGCGCGCCTTCCTGGGCGAGCTGGGCCTGTCGCTGCACAAGGGCAAGGACCCGTCGCCGAAGGATTACCAGGCCCTGCTGGCGAGCATCGCCGAGCGCCCGGACTTCCACTTGATCCAGACGGTGATGCTGCGCTCGTTGAGCCAGGCGGTGTACAGCACCGACAACAACGGCCACTTCGGCCTGAACTACGAGGCGTACACCCACTTCACCTCGCCGATTCGCCGTTACCCCGACCTGTTGGTGCACCGCGCCATCCGCAGCATCATCCGCTCCAAGGTGGATACCCCGCACGTCAAGCGTGCCGGCGCCATGAGCATCCCTAAAGCGCGCATTTACCCGTACGACGAGAACACCCTCGAGCAGTTGGGTGAGCAGTGCTCGATGACCGAACGCCGGGCCGATGAAGCGACCCGTGACGTGGTCAACTGGCTCAAGTGCGAGTTCATGAAGGACCGTGTGGGCGAAACCTTCCCGGGTGTGATCACGGCGGTGACGGGCTTTGGCCTGTTCGTCGAGCTGACTGACATCTATGTGGAAGGGCTGGTGCACGTCAGCGCACTGCCGGGCGACTACTACCACTTCGACCCTGTGCACCACCGCCTGTCCGGCGAGCGCACCGGGCGCAGCTTCCGCCTGGGTGACACCATCGAGGTGAAGGTCATGCGCGTTGATCTGGACGAGCGCAAGATCGACTTCGAGGTGGCCGACAAGACCCTTGCCGCGCCGATTGGCCGCAAGCAGCGTGGCGCAGCCCCTGCCGGCGCCCCCGCCGAGCAGGCGCAACCGGTGGAAGCCAAGGCCACACCGAAGCCGCGCAGCCGCAAGAGCGAAACCGCCGAAGCGTACTTCCCCAAGGACGCCGTACAGCGCAACAGCGAAGTGCGCAAAAGCCGCGAAATGAAAAAGGCGTTGATGACCGAGGCCCGCAGCGGCGGTAATGCCAGTGGCAAGTCCGACAAGGGCGGCAAGGCCACCGGCAAGCCCACCAAGCACCGTAAAGGCCCGTCGAAGTCCGGTACCCAACGCAAGAGCAAGAGCAAGTCATGAGTCAGCTGGAAAAAATCTACGGCGTGCATGCCGTGCAGGCACTGCTGCAGCACCATCCGAAGCGGGTCAAGCAGATCTGGCTGTCGGAAGGGCGCAGCGAGCCGCGCCTGCAGGCCTTGCTGGCGCTGGCTGCCGACAACCGCGTGGCGGTCGGCCAGGCCGAGCGCCGCGAACTTGATGCCTGGGTCGAGGGCGTTCACCAGGGCGTGGTCGCCGAGGTGAGCCCTAGCCAGGTGTGGGGTGAGTTGATGCTCGAGGAGTTGCTCGAGCGCACCGAAACCCCGCCGCTGATCCTGGTGCTCGATGGTGTGACCGACCCGCACAACCTGGGCGCCTGCCTGCGCACTGCCGATGCGGCCGGTGCGACGGCGGTGGTGGTGCCCAAGGACAAGTCCGCCACCCTGACGCCTGTGGTGCGCAAGGTGGCCTGTGGGGCCGCAGAGGTGATCCCGCTGGTAGCTGTAACCAATTTGGCGCGCACGCTCGAGAAACTGCAGCAACGCGGTTTGTGGGTCGTGGGTACCGCCGGTGAGGCCGAGCAGGAAATCTACCAGCAGGACCTGACCGGCCCGCTGGTGATGATCATGGGCGCAGAGGGCAGGGGCATGCGCCGCCTGACCCGTGAGCATTGTGATTTCCTGGTCAAGTTGCCGATGGGCGGCAGTGTCAGTAGCTTGAACGTCTCGGTGGCTACCGGGGTTTGCCTGTTCGAAGCCGTGCGTCAGCGCCAGGCCAAGCGCTGATCATCAGCCCATCGTGGCGTCTTCGCGGGTGAACCCGCTCCCACAGGTAGTGTGCAAGGCTTGATGCAATGCCTAAGCCTGTAGGAGCGGGTTCACCCGCGAAAGGGCCGGCAGCTTGTGAATATATGTCAGGCTGTTCAAATAATCACCAATCACCTTGCTTGTACGCGCGGCCTTCTCTACAATTGCGCCCCTTGCCGACCTGGCAGGCGCGCATGTGCCTCCCCACCGTGCAAGACATACAGTGTCATTCACTCCTTGTCTGACCAGATTCGCTGGCAGACTACTAACCCGTAAGGAGCATTCATGCGTCATTACGAAATCATCTTCCTGGTTCACCCGGACCAGAGCGAGCAAGTCGGCGGCATGGTTGAGCGTTACACCAAGCTGATCGAAGAAGATGGTGGCAAGATCCACCGCCTGGAAGACTGGGGCCGTCGTCAACTGGCCTACGCAATCAACAATGTTCACAAGGCTCACTACGTGATGCTGAACGTTGAGTGCACTGGCAAGGCCCTGGCCGAGCTGGAAGACAACTTCCGCTACAACGATGCCGTTATCCGTAACCTGGTCATCCGTCGTGACGAAGCCGTTACCGGTCAGTCCGAGATGCTGAAGGCTGAAGAAAACCGCAGCGAGCGCCGTGAGCGTCGCGAGCGTCCTGAGCATGCCGAGTCCGCCGATGGCGACGACAGCAATGACAGCGACTCCAGCGATAACGCTGACGAGTAATCCACGGACCTTTAGAGGAGCCTATTAAATGGCACGTTTCTTCCGTCGTCGTAAATTCTGCCGCTTCACTGCTGAAGACGTGAAAGAGATCGACTTCAAAGATCTCAACACCCTGAAAGCTTACGTATCCGAAACCGGCAAGATCGTTCCAAGCCGTATCACCGGTACCAAAGCTCGTTATCAGCGTCAGCTGGCTACCGCTATCAAGCGCGCCCGCTTCCTGGCCCTGCTGCCCTACACCGACAGCCACGGCCGCTGAGACCGGGTCGTCGACAAGCAGTAAGGGATTAGCATGCGAGCGTTAGCAAGTTTCATCATGCGCGGTCGTGTGCAGGCCACCCTCGTGGTGGTCATCAGCGCGGTACTGCCGCTGCTGTTCTGGTTGAGTGCCGCTGCCGGCAGCCTTGTGCTGCTGCGGCGGGGTTTCAAGGATGCTACAACGGTCATCGCCGGCGGCTTGCTCGCCGGGCTGGCCGTGTGGGTCATGGGCGATCCGATCACCTTCATGGTGATCGCCGGTGCCCTGGCCTTGGCCGCCATGTTGCGTGCCGAGTATTCCTGGAGCCGGGTTCTGGTGGTCAGCGCCGTGTTCGCCGTGGTTTTCAGCCACGTGCTCGATCTGGCGCTGGCCCCGACCTTCGATGCGCTGGCCAAGGCGTTTTCAGACGCCATGCCGCAAGTCGAGGGGCAACCGGTGCTCTCCGGCGAAACGATCCGCCCTGTGCTGGTCGCTTCCACAGCCGTGACGGTGCAATTGTTCTGCGTGCTGGCTTTGGTGCTGGCGCGTTATTGGCAGGCAGCGTTGTACAACCCTGGAGGCTTCGGTCGCGAATTTCGCGCACTGAAGTTGCCGAGACAGACCATGGCGGTCTTGGTGGCAGTGATGGTGGCGGCCCCGTTCATCGGGCCGCAGTTCATCATCCTGGCATCGGCTTCGAGCCTGGTACTGGTGCTGGCCGGCATCGCGTTGATGCATGGGCTCGTGGCACAGGGCCGACTGGCTGGTTTCTGGTTGGTAGGGATGTACGTGACGTTGCCGCTGATCATGCAGCTGATTTATCCGTTGCTGGTGGTTTTGGCCATTGTCGACAGCCTGATTGATTTTCGCGGTCGCAAGTCCCCCAAGGGGAATGACTCCGCGAACGGTGAAGGTTAAAAGTTAAGAGGTTTTACCAAATGGAACTGATCCTGCTGGAAAAAGTCGCCAACCTGGGTAACCTGGGCGACAAAGTAAATGTTAAGGCTGGCTACGGCCGTAACTACCTGCTGCCATTCGGCAAGGCCACCGCTGCGACCGCCGCCAACCTGGCTGCGTTCGAAGAGCGTCGCGCCGAGCTGGAAAAAGCAGCCGCTGACAAGAAAGCTTCGGCTGAAAGCCGCGCTGCCCAACTGGCCGAGCTGGAAGTGACCATCACTGCCACCGCTGGCGACGAAGGCAAGCTGTTCGGTTCGATCGGCACCCACGACATCGCTGATGCCCTGACCGCCTCTGGCGTTGAAGTGGCCAAAGCTGAAGTGCGTCTGCCGAACGGCACCATCCGTCAGGTTGGCGAATACGACGTAGCCGTGCACCTGCACAGCGACGTTGAAGCCACCGTACGTGTGGTCGTCGTAGCGGCCTAAGCTGCGCTGACCGGCTGGCCCGTCAGGTGTCAGCCGGTTAACATCGGGCACGGTCCTGTCTTCGACAGGCCGTGCCCTTTGTGTTTCTAATCCTCCAGAATTCTCCCGTGGACATGAACGAGATCACTTCCTCCGAACAGCTTGACCTGCAAACCGCAGCCCTGAAGGTGCCGCCGCATTCCATCGAGGCCGAACAGGCCGTGCTCGGTGGCCTGATGCTGGACAACAATGCCTGGGAGCGGGTGCTGGACCAGGTGTCGGATGGCGACTTCTATCGGCATGACCACCGTTTGATCTTCCGTGCCGTGCACAAGTTGGCCGACGCCAACCAGCCATTCGACGTGGTGACCCTGCACGAGCAGCTGGACAAGGAAGGCCTTTCCACGCAGGTGGGTGGCTTGGCGTACCTCGCCGAACTGGCCAAGAACACGCCGTCGGTGGCCAACATCAAGGCGTACGCCGCGATCATTCGCGAGCGGGCCACGCTGCGCCAGCTGATCAGCATCAGTACCGACATTGCCGACAACGCGTTCAACCCGCAGGGGCGCGATGCCGCGGAAATTCTCGACGATGCCGAGCGGCAGATCTTCCAGATCGCCGAGGCGCGGCCCAAGACCGGTGGCCCGGTGGGTGTCAACGAGCTGTTGACCAAGGCCATCGACCGTATCGACACACTGTTCAACTCCGACAGCGATATCACCGGGGTATCCACCGGCTTCACCGACCTGGACGGGAAAACCAGCGGCCTGCAGCCGGCCGACCTGGTCATCGTTGCGGGTCGACCCTCTATGGGTAAAACCACCTTCGCCATGAACCTGGTTGAAAACGCGGTGCTGCGTACCGACAAGGCAGTGCTGGTGTTCTCGCTGGAGATGCCAGGCGAATCGCTGGTCATGCGTATGCTGTCGTCGCTTGGCCGTATCGACCAGACCAAGGTGCGTTCCGGGCAGCTGGACGATGATGACTGGCCGCGCCTGACCTCGGCTGTGAACCTGCTCAACGACCGCAAGCTGTTCATCGACGATACCGCCGGCATCAGCCCATCGGAGATGCGTGCGCGTACGCGGCGCCTGGCCCGCGAACACGGCGAAATTGCCCTGATCATGGTCGACTACCTGCAGCTGATGCAGATCCCGGGGTCGGCCGGTGATAACCGTACCAATGAGATTTCCGAGATTTCCCGCTCGCTGAAAGCGCTGGCGAAGGAGTTCAACTGCCCGGTCATCGCGCTCTCCCAGCTGAACCGATCCCTGGAGCAGCGCCCGAACAAGCGCCCGGTGAACTCCGACTTGCGTGAATCCGGTGCAATCGAGCAGGACGCCGACGTGATCATGTTCGTGTACCGCGACGAGGTGTACCACCCCGAAACCGAACACAAGGGCGTTGCGGAGATCATTATCGGCAAACAGCGTAACGGGCCTATCGGCTTTGTGCGCCTGGCGTTCATCGGCAAGTACACCCGATTCGAAAACCTTGCGCCGGGGATGTACAACTTCGACGATGATGAATGATCCCTCGATTTTTTGAGAGACACGGGGAATCATTTGCCCAACTCAACAAGGGGCATTTAGCTATCGGTGCTCACACCTGATCCTCGCCGGCGCGACCGAATTTTTCCGGAGAACGGATCTGACCTACAGTCACCTTAATGTTGGTAGTGCCGTGAGTGGGTAAGGCATAGTGTTTGTAGGCGGTAAAGCGACTCCCTTGTCTGTCTACGCTGATCGGTACAGTGCCCCCATAACCTGAGGACTGCGCGCCGGTCATGCTGCTCATGTCATCAATGATAGATCTGCCTGTTCGTGGATTCGGAAGGCTGGTGTCGCACGCGAGAAAGTGAGTAGGCCTTTCCGACATATCAATACCTAAATGGGTGAGTGTTTTGTATGTGCGAAGCCCGTCGTACAGTGATTTCTTATCACCACTCAGGTAGCCTGGTGTGCCATGGGCGACGATATAGAGAGTGGGTTTCTTTCCGTCCGTGCGAGCAGGGGCGGTGAACGCAGAAATGCCATCGAACTCTGCCTCTATGCGCCCTTGATATATTTTTTTTGAGAACAGCTTAGTCAAAGCTGATCTGACGAATTCAAAGAAATGGCCAGTGGGGTCATACCGGTTGACCGGGTCATTGCTGGTGAAAGCGTAGCTATTTACACCGCCTCGTGCGAAAGGGCTTGCACTGTCCGCGCTATTGAACCGCATCAATTCCGGGTTATAGGCTCGATAACCCATGCCCAGCATGTAGTGATTGGTCTCAGGCGATGGGCGTTCGCTTTTGAAACCTAGCGGTAATATTGGCTTGCCGAAACCATAAGGGCTGGTAATACAAGGCAACAGTGTATGAGATGACACCGTGCCGAGCGGTGACTTGGTGACCTCGTTTGCCACCAGATGGTTGGAAGACTCATCCCGCACGGCAAGTATTTCGGAGGTGGCGCGATAATACCGAATGGTCCTCTTTGGGCTAATGAGTGTAGACAAGCGACCGTCTGAATAAAATATTTTCATTATTGCAACGTCATCCTGTGGCGGTTTACCGAAGGCAGAATAGCTGAGCCCTACGACGCTCCGTCACTGATAAAAATGATGGGGCAGCCAGGCCGGTATCTTTCTCTGACACATCCAGCGGACGGTATGAGCTTCGCACGTATTCTTAGCTGAAGCGGCTGCCAGTGGACGGGGAGAGGGTTGGTTAAGTCAGATCAGCAAACCGGATATGCATCCGCAACGCCTTGCCAGGTCGCTGCTTTGGCACTGATCGAGCCTGCAAGCGCCAACAAAGCACGAAATTGCGCCTCTAAACCAATTCCTCCCCTTTCCACCAACTGTCGCGCAACCCACCTATCCCCTACGATTCCAGTCGGACTTGGTTAAAATTTGTGCTATATTTCGCGCCCGCGATTTTCCTGCACACCAGAACCGGTCACTGACATGCAAGCAGCCAAACCACTCTACGACTATCCCAAGTACTGGGCCGAATGCTTCGGGCCAGCACCTTTCCTGCCAATGAGCAGGGAGGAGATGGATCTGCTCGGCTGGGATTCCTGCGACATCATCATCGTGACCGGGGATGCCTACGTCGACCATCCGTCGTTCGGCATGGCCATCATCGGTCGCCTGCTGGAGGCCCAGGGCTTCCGTGTGGGCATCATTGCCCAGCCGAACTGGCAGTCCAAAGACGACTTCATGAAGCTGGGCGAGCCGAACCTGTTCTTCGGGGTGGCTGCAGGCAACATGGACTCGATGATCAACCGCTACACCGCGGACAAGAAAATCCGCTCCGATGACGCCTACACCCCGGGCGGGCTGGCCGGCAGCCGCCCTGACCGTGCCAGCCTGGTGTACAGCCAGCGCTGCAAGGAAGCCTACAAGCACGTGCCGATCGTGCTGGGCGGCATCGAGGCCTCGCTGCGCCGTATCGCGCATTACGACTACTGGCAGGACAAGGTCCGGCACTCGATCCTGATCGACGCCAGCGCCGACATCCTGCTGTTCGGCAACGCCGAGCGCGCCGTGGTCGAAGTGGCCCAGCGCCTGTCCAGCGGCGAGCGCATCGACACCATCACCGACGTACGTGGCACCGCGTTCGTGCGCCGCGATACCCCGCAAGGCTGGTACGAGATCGACTCCACCCGCATCGACCGCCCGGGCCGTGTCGACAAGATCATCAACCCCTACGTGAACACCCAGGACACCCAGGCCTGCGCCATCGAGCAAGCCAAAGGTGACCAGGAAGACCCGAACGAAGCCAAGGTGGTGCAGATTCTCGACAGCCCGCGCATGACCCGCGACAAGTCGGTGATCCGCCTGCCCTCGTTCGAGAAAGTGCGCAACGACCCGGTGCTGTACGCCCACGCCAACCGTGTGCTGCACCTGGAGACCAACCCCGGCAACGCCCGCGCCCTGGTGCAAAAACACGGCGAAGTGGATGTGTGGTTCAACCCGCCACCCATCCCCATGAGCACCGAAGAAATGGACTACGTGTTCGGCATGCCGTATGCGCGTGTGCCGCACCCTGCCTACGGCAAGGAGCGCATTCCGGCCTACGAGATGATCCGTTTCTCGGTGAACATCATGCGCGGCTGCTTTGGCGGCTGCACCTTCTGCTCGATCACCGAGCACGAAGGCCGGATCATCCAGAACCGTTCGCACGAGTCGATCCTCCACGAGATCGAAGAAATGCGCGACAAGGTGCCTGGCTTCACCGGCGTGGTCTCTGACCTGGGCGGCCCGACCGCCAACATGTACCGCATCGCCTGTAAGAGCCCGGACATCGAAAAGCACTGCCGCAAGCCGTCGTGCGTGTTCCCCGGTATCTGCGAGAACCTCAACACCGACCATAGCTCGTTGATCGAGCTGTACCGCAAGGCCCGTGCCTTGCCAGGTGTGAAGAAAATCCTGATTGCCTCGGGCCTGCGCTACGACCTGGCGGTCGAGTCGCCGGAATACGTGAAGGAGCTGGTCACCCACCACGTGGGCGGTTACCTCAAAATTGCCCCGGAGCACACCGAGCGTGGCCCGCTGGACAAGATGATGAAGCCGGGTATCGGCACCTACGACCGCTTCAAGCGCATGTTCGAGAAGTTCTCGAAAGAAGCGGGCAAGGAGCAGTACCTGATCCCGTACTTCATCGCCGCGCACCCAGGCACCACCGATGAAGACATGATGAACCTGGCCCTGTGGCTCAAGGGCAACGGCTTCCGTGCCGATCAGGTGCAGGCGTTCTACCCCTCGCCGATGGCCTCGGCCACGGCCATGTACCATTCGGGCAAGAACCCGCTGCGCAAGGTGACCTACAAGAGCGAAGGCGTGGATATCGTCAAAAGCGACGAGCAGCGCCGGCTGCACAAGGCATTCTTGCGCTATCACGACCCTAAAGGTTGGCCGATGTTGCGTGAGGCGCTGGAGCGCATGGGCCGCGCCGACCTGATCGGCCCGGGCAAGCACCAGCTGATACCCCTGCACCAGCCGCAATCGGATACCTACCAGAGTGCTCGGCGCAAGAACTCCACGCCTGCAGGTAGCCACAAGGTGGCCAAGGAGCAGAAGGTGCTGACCCAGCACACCGGCCTGCCGCCGCGTGCCAGTGATGGCAGCAAGCCTTGGGACAAGCGAGAAAAGGCCAAGGCCGAAGCATTTGCGCGCAACCAGCAAGCCGCCAAAGAGCGCAAGGATGCAGGCAAAGGTGGCAAAGCGGGCAAGGGCAAGAAACCGCGTCAGCCGGTCATCCCGCGCTAGTCGACCTCGTTCGGGGCCGCCTGGCGGCCCCGCAACACTGTGAATCCTTCAACCAACTGTTATTCCGGGCGCGAGAATTCGCAGATCGCCCCGGTGGCTGCGTGTGCGTAAGCGGCGAGCAGGCTGTTGATGAGGCTGGACATGGGCATTTGGTATTGCTCCTAAATGAGTGGTTGTCCCATCGTCTAATAAAGGGGCATGATGTGCCCTTAGATTGGTTGTATACAATCCATTGAACAATTCAACTGCCTGGCCTATTGACACCCCCTTGACCCACATCAGCGAGGGGCTGAACGGTTTAAGGCAGTCTCGCAATTGATAAAACCCTGCCAAGGAGATTCATGATGTTTGCGAAAGCTGTAGCGGTATCCCTGCTGACCCTCGCCAGCGCCTCTGTCTTCGCAGCCGAGTGTTCGGTGACTGTCGATTCCACCGACCAGATGTCGTACAACACCAAGGAAATTACCGTCGACAAGAGCTGCAAGGAGTTCACGGTAAAACTGACGCACTCCGGCAACCTGCCGAAGAACGTCATGGGCCATAACCTGGTCATCAGCAAGACTGCCGACATGCAGGGCATTGCGACTGAAGGCATGAGCCAGGGCCTGGAGAAGGACTACATCAAGGCCGACAACGCCGCGATCATTGCCCACACCAAGATGATTGGTGCGCCTGAGAAAGAAACCGAGATCAAGTTCGACACCTCCAAGCTGGATGCCGGCGGTGACTACAGCTTCTTCTGCACCTTCCCTGGCCACATCTCGATGATGAAGGGCAAGGTTGTCGTCAAGTGATCTGAAGCGCGTTGGTACGTGTCATTGGGGCCGCTTTGCGGCCCCAATGCATTGTTACGGCGCAAACGGCAGCTCGCGCTTGTGCTGGGTCTTGCGGTAGTTGGCGACGATGATGTCGAATGCCGCCTGCTCGATGGGTTGCCCCTGCAGGAAGTCGTCGATCTGCTGATACGTCACACCGTGCGACGCTTCGTCCGGCTTGCCCGGTTCCAAGTCTTCCAAGTCGGCCGTTGGCACCTTCTCCACCAGTGACTCGGGCGCCCCGAAGCTGCGCGCAATCGCCCGTACCTGGCGCTTCACCAGGCCGCTCAACGGGGCCAGGTCGCAGGCACCGTCACCAAATTTGGTAAAGAAGCCCATTACCGCTTCGGCGGCGTGGTCGGTACCGATCACCAGCCCCGCACGGGCGCCGGCAATGGTGTACTGCGCCACCATGCGCGTACGGGCCTTGACGTTGCCGACCACGAAGTCCACCAAGGTGGGCGAACCGGTCTTCAGCTCGACCACCTCGGCGGCCAGTGCCTTCACCGCAGGGGCGATGTCGACGGTGTGTACTTCGTCGGCCTTGATCACTTCCAGGCAGGCCTGGGCGTCATGCTCATCGTGCTGGACGTGGTAGGGCAGGCGTACGGCGATGAAGGTGTAGGCCTTGTCGCCGGTTTCTGCACGCAGCTCGTTGATGGCGCGCTGGGCGAGCAGTGCAGCGGTGAGTGAGTCGACACCGCCGCTGATGCCCAGCACCAGGGTCTTGAGGCGGGCGTTGGCCAGGCAGCCCTTGATGAACGCCACACGCCGGGCGACTTCGGCGTCCAGGGCAGCGGCGTCGGCGAACGGCGGCTGTACCTTCAGGGCCTGGGCAATTTCCTGTTGAACCGCTTGCATGGGTTACTCCTTGCTGGGGACTTTGAATACATGACGCAAGTAGGCGACGAAATTCGGGTCGCGGCACTGGGTCTTGGCCGCCTCGTCGGAAATCTTCGCCACCGGGGCGCCGTTGCAGTCGGTCATCTTGAGCACGATGCTCATCGGCGCTACCCCCGGGATGTCGCATGTCAGGTTGGTGCCGATACCAAAGCTTACGTTGATGCGACCGCGCAGCGCACGGAAGATTTGCAGCGCCCGGGGCAGGTCCAGGCCATCGGAGAACACCAGGGTCTTGGTCATCGGGTCGATACCCAGGTGCTGGTAGTGGGCGATGGCTTTTTCCGCCCAGGCCACCGGCTCGCCGGAGTCGTGGCGCAGGCCGTCGAAGAGCTTGGCGAAATACAGGTCGAAGTCACCAAGGAAGGCGTCCATGGTGACGCAGTCGGTCAGGGCGATGCCCAGCAAGCCGCGGTACTCCCGCACCCAGCAGTCCAGTGCGGCGATCTGGCTGTCGATCAGCCGGGGGCCGAGCTGCTGATGGGCCATGATCCATTCGTGGGCCATGGTGCCCAGGGGTTTGATATCCAGCTTCCAGGCCAGGTCGACGTTGCTGGTACCCACGAAGCGGGCCGGGAAGTCGTCGCGCAGCACCCGCACCACCTCCTGTTGCACGCGGCTGGAAAAGCGCCGGCGGGTGCCGAAGTCGGCGACCTGCATCTCGGCCAGCTCGTCACCGCTGGCATTGGCATTGAGCCAGTCGAATTTGCGATAGAGCTGGTCGCGTGCCTCCGACAGCCGCATGTGCGGGTGCAGGTGGCGGTTGCGGACCTCGCTGATGATGGCCAGCAGCGGGACTTCGAACAGAATCACATGCAGCCAGGGGCCTTTGAGGCGCAGGCACAGCTGATCGTCCTCGATGCCCAGTTGTACGTAGCGCAGGTTGAAGCGGAACAACCGCAGAAACCGCAGAAAGTCCGGCTTCAGAAAGCTGATGCGTTCCAGAAAGCCCAACTGCCCGTCATCCAGGGTCAGGTCGCTGAGCCGTTCGAGCTGCTGACGGATTTCGCCAAGGTACGGGCGCAGGTCCTCGCCATTGCGGCAGCGGAACTCCCATTCCACGTCGGCATCCGGGTAGTTGTGCAACACAGCCTGCATCATGGTGAGTTTGTAGAAATCGGTGTCGAGCAGGTTATGCACGATGCGCTCGGCGAATGCGCTCTCGCTCATCAGGGGTGACTCCAGAAACGGCGAATGGCGGCCATTGTGCCAGCCTTTTCACTTTGATGTTTCGGCCAGCCTTGAAACGGTGCCGCCTGTAGCAGTCGCGCACCACGTGTGTGCAGTTCGGTGACGTTGTTTGTTACAGGCGGGTTGCACGGTGGTGTGGCGCAGGGTTGCAATGATGGCAGGGTCGGGTTGCCCTGGTTGCTGGATGAGGGTGGCGCCCTGCGCGTCGCAGACGGTTGCACGCTCAGTAACAAAAGGCCATGCCAGGCTGGCACGCCTGTTAAACGAAGTGTTTAACAGCGATGTAAAACTGATGGCACGGCCCTTGCTCGGAGGACAGGGCTGAGTCGTTGTAGTGCCAACCAAAAAAAATTCAGGAGCACCACCTCATGTCGCAGACGTTTTACAAGAAAGGTTTTCTGGCCCTGGCCGTCGCCACGGCACTGGGTGTTTCTTCGTATGTTCAGGCCGACGTGAAGATCGGTGTCGCGGGCCCGATGACCGGGGCGAACGCAGCGTTTGGCGAGCAGTACATGAAGGGGGCCCAGGCCGCCGCCGACAAGATCAACGCGGCAGGTGGCGTGAACGGCGAGAAGATCGTGCTGGTGAAGGGCGATGATGCCTGCGAACCCAAGCAGGCCGTGGCCGTGGCCAACCGGTTGGTGGACCAGGACAAGGTCATTGGCGTGGTCGGCCATTTCTGCTCGTCCAACACCATCCCGGCTTCGGAGGTGTATGACGAAGCAGGCGTGATCGCCATCACCCCCGGCTCGACCAACCCGCAGGTCACCGAGCGTGGCCTTTCTGCCATGTTCCGCATGTGCGGCCGGGACGACCAGCAGGGCGTGGTCGCGGGCAACTACATCGTCGATGTGCTCAAGGGCAAGAAGGTGGCGGTGTTGCACGACAAGGACACCTACGGGCAGGGCCTGGCCGACGCGACCAAGGCGCAGCTGGAAAAGCGCGGCGTGAAACCGGTGCTGTATGAAGGCCTGACCCGTGGCGAGAAAGACTTCAGCGCCGTGGTCACCAAGATCCGCTCCGTGGGCGCCGACGTGGTGTACTTCGGCGGCCTTCACCCAGAGGCCGGGCCGCTGGTTCGGCAACTGCGCGAGCAGGGCCTGAAGGACGTGAAGTTCATGTCTGACGACGGCATCGTCACCGACGAGCTGGTGTCTACTGCTGGCGGCGCGCAGTACGTCGATGGCGTGTACATGACCTTCGGCGCCGACCCGCGCCTGCTGCCGGACAGCAAGGCGGTGGTGGAAGCATTCCGCAAGGCCGGCACCGAGCCTGAAGGCTACACCCTGTATGCCTATGCCTCGCTGCAGGCGTTGGCAGCGGCGTTCAACGGCGCCAAGTCGAACAAGGGCGAGGACGCCGCCAAGTGGCTGAAAGCCAACCCGGTGCAGACCGTGATGGGTGAGAAGAAGTGGGACAGCAAGGGCGACCTGACGGTGTCCGACTACGTGGTCTACCAGTGGGATAAGGACGGCAAGTACCACCAGCTGGAAAAACAACAATAACAACGGCCCAAGGCCCAGGTGCACACGCCCTGGGCCCAGGCCCCTGCGGTACCTGTCTTTATTCGTAGACCTGCACGGGTCTGCACTGCGAGGGCCGCCTTGACCCGGGCCCGCCGTGGGCGGCGCCCGTGCAGTCTCCATCAGGTGAGATTGCGTTATGGATGGTATTTTCCTGCAGCAACTGGTCAATGGCCTGACCCTTGGGTCGGTCTATGGCCTGATCGCCATCGGCTACACAATGGTCTATGGCATCATCGGCATGATCAACTTCGCGCACGGCGAGGTGTACATGATCTCCGCTTACCTGGCGGCGATCAGCCTGGCATTGCTGGCTTACTTCGGTATCGAATCCTTCCCCCTGTTGATGCTGGGCACGCTGTTGTTCACCATCGTGGTCACCGGGGTGTATGGCTTCACCATCGAGCGCATCGCCTATAAACCCCTGCGTAACTCCACCCGCCTGGCACCGCTGATCAGTGCCATCGGCATTTCGCTCATCCTGCAAAACTACGCGCAGATCAGCCAGGGCGCCCGCCAGCAGGGTGTACCGACGTTGCTCGAGGGCGCCTGGCGCGTCGATGTGGGCAGTGGCTTCGTACAATTGACCTACACCAAGATCTTCATCTTGGTGGCTGCGTTCGTCGGCATGGGCCTGCTGACCTATGTCATCAAGTACACCAAGCTTGGGCGCATGTGCCGTGCCACCCAGCAGGACCGCAAGATGGCGTCGATCCTGGGGATCAACACCGACCGGGTGATTTCCTACGTATTCGTGATCGGGGCGGTGATGGCCGCGCTGGCCGGTGTGCTGATCACCATGAACTACGGCACCTTCGACTTCTATGCAGGCTTCATCATCGGCATCAAGGCATTTACCGCTGCCGTGCTCGGCGGCATCGGCTCGCTGCCGGGGGCGATGCTTGGCGGCATCATCCTGGGGATTTCCGAATCGCTGTTCTCGGGGCTGATCAACTCGGACTACAAGGACGTATTCAGCTTCTCGCTGCTGGTGCTCATCCTTATCTTCCGCCCTCAAGGCCTGCTGGGTCGCCCACTCGTGGCTAAGGTGTGATCATGTCCGTTGCCAAAATTGCCTCTGTTTCCGAAACCAAGGGTTTCGACCTGAAGCGCAGCCTGCTGGAAACCCTGGTCGCAGGGCTGCTGGCGCTGATCGTGTTTGGCCCGGTAGTGGGCGTGGTGCTCGATGGCTACAGTTTCAACGCCGAGCCGCGCCGTGTGGCCTGGCTGGTTGGCGGGGTGATGGTGGGGCGCTTTCTGCTCAGCCTGTACCTGCAGACCGCCGCTGGCCGGCGCATGCTGCAGGGCTTCGACAGCGGTGGCTCGGGCGTGCATGTCAACGCACCGGACTACAAGTCGCGCCTGCGCTACATCATCCCGGCGCTGGTGATCATCGCCATCGTGTTCCCCATCTTTGCCAACAAGTACCTGCTGACCGTGGTCATCCTGGGGCTGATCTACGTTTTGCTGGGCCTTGGGTTGAACATCGTGGTGGGCCTGGCAGGCCTGCTCGACCTGGGCTACGTGGCGTTCTACGCCATCGGCGCCTATGGCCTGGCGCTGGGTTACCAGTACCTGGGGCTGGGCTTCTGGAGCGTACTGCCGCTTGCGGCCATCGCCGCTGCGTTGGCCGGGTGCATCCTGGGGTTCCCGGTGTTACGCATGCACGGCGACTACCTGGCCATCGTCACCCTGGGCTTTGGTGAAATCATCCGCCTGGTGCTGAACAACTGGTTGTCGTTCACGGGCGGGCCCAACGGCATGCCGGCGCCTTCGCCGACCTTCTTCGGCCTGGAGTTCGGGCGGCGTGCCAAGGACGGCGGCGTGCCGATTCACGAGTTCTTCGGCTTCGATTACAACGCCAACCTCAAGTTCGTGTTCATTTATGGGGTGCTGTTTCTGGTCGTGCTGGCGGTGCTCTACATCAAGCACCGGCTGACCCGGATGCCGGTTGGGCGGGCCTGGGAAGCGCTGCGCGAGGACGAGATCGCCTGCCGTTCCATGGGGCTCAACCATGTGCTGGTCAAGCTGTCGGCCTTCACCCTGGGCGCATCGACTGCAGGCCTTGCCGGAGTGTTCTTCGCCACCTACCAGGGCTTCGTCAACCCGTCTTCGTTCACTTTCTTCGAGTCGGCGCTCATTCTGGCCATCGTCGTGCTGGGCGGCATGGGTTCGACCGTGGGCGTGGTCATCGCGGCCTTCGTGCTCACCGTCGCCCCCGAGCTGCTGCGCAGCTTCTCGGAATACCGGGTGCTGCTGTTCGGCGTGCTGATGGTGCTGATGATGATCTGGCGACCGCGGGGCCTGATTCGCATCAGCCGTACCGGTGTGACCCCGCGTAAAGGAGTGGCGCCATGAGCGACGAAATCATTTTGTCTGTGGATAACCTGATGATGCAGTTTGGTGGCATCAAGGCGCTCAGCGACGTCAGCCTGAAGGTCAGGCGCAACCAGATCTTCGCCCTGATCGGCCCCAATGGCGCCGGCAAGACCACGGTTTTCAACTGCCTTACCGGCTTCTACAAGCCCAGTGGCGGGCGCATCGAGCTGAATGTGCGGGGCGGCCACACCAACGTTATCCAGTTGCTGGGCGAAACCTTCCAGGCGGCGGATTTTGTCTCCCCGTCCCGTTTCGCCAGCCGGCTGTACTACAAGATGTTCGGTGGCACACACCTGGTGAACCGCGCAGGCCTGGCCCGTACGTTCCAGAACATCCGCCTGTTCAAGGAGATGTCCGTCATCGAGAACCTGCTGGTGGCGCAGCACATGTGGGTAAACCGCAACCTGCTGGCCGGGGTGCTCAACACCAAGGCCTACCGCAAGTCCGAGAGCGATGCACTGGACCACGCCTTCTACTGGTTGGAGGTGGTCGACCTGGTTGATTGTGCCAACCGCCTGGCTGGCGAGCTGTCGTACGGCCAGCAGCGGCGCCTGGAGATTGCCCGGGCCATGTGCACGCGGCCCAAGGTGATCTGCCTGGACGAGCCGGCGGCCGGCCTGAACCCGCAGGAAACCGAGGCGCTCAGCCGTATGGTGCGGGTGCTGCGTGACGAGCATGACATCACGGTGGTGCTGATCGAGCACGACATGGGCATGGTCATGAGCATTTCCGACCATATCGTCGTGCTGGACCACGGCAACGTGATCGCCGAAGGCGCCCCGCAGGACATCCGCAACAACCCGACCGTGATCGCTGCCTACCTGGGTGCCGACGAAGAGGAACTGGTATGACTGCACCCATTCTCGAACTGCGTGACCTGGACGTGTTCTACGGCCCGATCCAAGCCCTTAAGCAAGTGTCCATGCATATCGATGAGGGTGAGACGGTGAGCCTGATTGGCGCTAACGGGGCGGGTAAATCCACCTTGTTGATGTCCATCTTCGGCCAACCGCGCGCCGCTGCCGGGCAGATCATCTACCGGGGGACGGACATCACCCGCAAGTCCACGCACTACATCGCGGCCAACGGCATTGCCCAATCCCCGGAGGGGCGGCGGGTGTTCCCGGACATGAGCGTGGAAGAAAACCTGATGATGGGCACCATCCCCATCGGCGACAAGCACGCCGACGAGGACATGCAGCGCATGTACGAACTGTTCCCGCGCCTCAAGGAGCGGCGCAACCAGCGTGCCATGACCATGTCCGGGGGCGAGCAGCAGATGCTGGCGATTGCCCGCGCACTGATGAGCCGGCCGAAGTTGCTGCTGCTGGACGAGCCTTCGCTGGGGCTGGCGCCGATCGTGGTCAAGCAGATTTTCGCCACCCTGCGTGAGCTGGCCAAGACCGGGATGACTATTTTTCTGGTGGAGCAGAACGCCAACCATGCGCTGAAACTGTCGGACCGCGCCTATGTGATGGTCAACGGGCAAATCCGCATGACCGGGACGGGGCAGGAGTTGTTGGTGAACGAAGAGGTGCGCAGCGCCTACCTGGGGGGGCACTGAGCGGCGGCGCTGGGCAGCGCCTGCCTGGTTCGTACGGCAATATATCGCGCCATGCGCAAAGGCGTTCGCGCACATACGCCCCAGGCATCATTGGCCCGAAACAAATGTAGGAGCGAGCGCAGCTCGCGATGCGCCGCGCGGGCGGCGCTCGATCTGC
>NZ_JACVVF010000042.1:0-42344 GCF_016648095.1 Pseudomonas sp. S32 | reverse complement strand
TGACGGGCATCCATGCCCGTCACCTCCCTCCGCAAGCCCTCCGCTCGGCCTCCTGAAGTCGCAATCTGTGTTGCCTGGACTATCGCGCACTTAGAAGCAACAGCAACAGCAACAGCAACAGCAACGAAAGTTAATCGACTGCTTCAGGCGACCCTTGCCAGTGGGAACAGGCGTTTGAAGTTGGTGGTTGTCTGTTCGGCCAACTGCTCGTAACTGGCACCCCGCAGCGAAGCTACATACTCTGCAACTTCACGCACATATTGCGGGAGGTTCGGTTTGCCACGATGAGGAATTGGCGCGAGATACGGCGCATCGGTTTCCACCAGAAGGCGATCAGCAGGCACCTGCCTGGCCACTTCCCGCAACGCTTCGGCATTGCGGAAGGTGACGATGCCCGACAACGAGATGTAATAGCCAAGGTCCAGCGCTGCCTTGGCCATTTCCCAATCTTCAGTAAAGCAGTGCAGCACGCCCGCCTGAGGCAGGCTTGCTTCGCGCAAAAGCGTCAGCGTATCAGCCCGTGCCGCCCGGGTATGCACGATCACCGGCTTGCCCGTCTGCCGCGAGGCTTCCAGGTGCAAGCGGAAAGACGCCTGCTGAAGCTCGGCAGCTTCAGGCTCGTAGTGGTAATCCAGCCCGGTTTCACCGATTGCCACCACATGAGGATGCGACAACTCATGCAGCAACCACTCAAGCGCAGGGGTTTCGCCCGGCGCCAGGTCCAGTGGATGCACGCCTACCGAGCAGTCCACATCAGCGTACTGCTCAGTGAGCGCTTTCACCGCGCCGGCATTTTCGGCGCTCACGCCGATGCACAGAAAATGGCCTACGCCCCGGCCACGTGCCGCCTCCAGCGCCGCATCGAGCGAGCCCTGGTGAGCAGTGAGGTCCAGACGATCCAGATGGCAATGGGAATCTACTAGCATGGGCTACGCACACAAAAATGAATGAAAATCAGCGGGCACCTGGTAACTGCAACCAGTGGGCCAGCAGCGATTCGAGCAACAGAACACGGTTCAGGTTGGCCTTGCCAAGCACCTTTTGGCGCTGCTCCAAAGTCCATGTCTGAACCTCAAGCACCTTGGCCGGCCGACTTTTCTGGGCCAGGTATTGCACCACCTTGCGCATGTCGGCCAACCCTAGGCCGTCCTCGTCCTGGGTCAATTGGTAGCGCAAGATCAGGTGCGCCCAATCGCAGAACCAGTCGAACAACAGCAGCAGCGGCACGCCGGTCCATGCCTCCGCCAGTTGGCTGGGGGAAGCCTGCTGTTTAAGCAACTTCTTCACCCCATCGGCAACCAGCGCGCGCTGTTCTCGAACGCCCTGCGCCTGCAGGCTGACTGCAAGCAGTGGCGAACCTGCGGCCAGTGCCAAAAGCTCCGCGCGATCACTTTCATCACTGCCTGGCAAGGCTCCGGCCAGCCAAGCCTGGCTCTGGGCCTGGCTGGGCTGCGGGCACGCCACCTGCTGGCAACGGCTTTTGATGGTAGGCAGAAGACGGCTCGGTTGATGGGTCACCAGCAGCAGAACGGTATCGCCCGAGGGCTCCTCCAGGCTTTTGAGCAAGGCGTTCGAGGCGTTGACGTTCATGGCCTCGACCGGCTCAATCAGGACTACCTTGCGACCACCCAGTTGCGCCGTCTGCACCACGAAGGCGACCAACTCGCGCACCTGGTCAACCTTGATGGGTTTGTCGAGCTCTTCGGGCTCCAGGATGAAATTATCCGGGTGGCTACCGGCCTTGAGCAAATGGCACGACTTGCAGGTGCCGCACGCCTCCTTACCCTGAGGCTGCTGACACAGCAACCGTGCCATCAGGCGCTCGGCCAACGCCCGTTTGCCGGTGCCTTGCGGGCCGTGCAGCAAGTAAGCATGGGCGTGCTGGGCGCGACCGGCAAGTTGCTCCCACAGCGCCTGTTGCCAAGGGTAGCCATCAGCCACGGCAGCGTTCCACGATACCAGGCACCAGCCCGTCGATGGCCCGCTGGACCGCGTCAAGCGACTGCGCGGCATCCAGACGGCTATAACGGTGGGGCTCTCGCTCGGCCCGTTGCAGATAAGCATGGCGCACTGCTTCGAAGAAGGCCTGCCCTTCCTGTTCGAAACGGTCCAGGCGGCCGCGTGCCGCGGCTCGGGCCAAGCCAACTTCGACCGGCAAGTCGAAGATCAGGGTCAAATCAGGACGTAAGTCCCCTTGCACGAACTGCTCGAGGGTGGCAATACGCCCAACCGACAAGCCGCGACCACCGCCTTGGTAAGCGTAGGTGGCATCGGTAAAGCGGTCACACAGTACAACCGCACCCCGCGCCAGCGCTGGCCGTATCACCTGCGCCAGGTGCTGGGCACGGGCGGCGAACACCAGCAGGAGCTCGGTGTCGGCAGCCATCGCCTCGTCACTGGGGGCCAGCAGCAGCTCCCTGACTTTTTCGGCCAATGGCGTGCCGCCGGGCTCACGGGTCAACACCACATCCAGCCCCTGCTCGCGCAGGCGCGCAGCGAGGTAGTCACGGTTGGTGCTCTTACCTGCGCCTTCGGGGCCTTCCAGAGTAATAAACAAGCCGGTCACGGGCAGTCCTTAATGTTTTACTTCAGGCGTCGTCGGCGCGGTGGCCGGCGCGTCGTTGGCGCTGCCATTACCGGCTGGCTCAGCGGGTGGCGACGGCTCAGCGGGCTGGCCGGTGCTGTCTGCCTGAGGCTGGGCGGCGGCTTCGCCACCCGGCTGGGTTGTCTGAGGTGAGGGGCTGGAGCGGTAGTCCGCCCGCCGCTTTATCTGGAACTCGCGCACGGCCGAGTTATGGTCGTCCAGATCATCGGAAAACACATGGCTGCCATCACCACGCGCAACGAAATACAGGCTGGTGCCATCCGCCGGGTTAAGCGCGGCATGGATGGCTTCACGCCCCACCATGGCGATGGGCGTGGGTGGCAGCCCTGTGATGGTATAAGTGTTGTAGGGCGTGGGCTCACGCAGGTCGGCACGGGTAATTCTGCCGTTGTAGCGTTCGCCCATGCCGTAGATTACCGTGGGGTCGGTCTGCAACATCATGCCCAGGCGCAGACGCCGCACGAACACGCCGGCAATCTGCCCACGCTCCTGGGGAATACCGGTTTCCTTTTCCACCAGCGATGCCATGATCAGCGCCTGGTAGGGGTCACGGTATGGCAGGTCACGCGTACGCTCGGCCCACTCTTTAGCCAGGACTTCTTCCAGGCGCATGTAGGCCTGCTGCAGCAGCTCGACATCGGTCATGCCGCGCACGAACCGGTAGGTATCGGGGAAGAAGCGCCCCTCAGGGAACACACCGGTGTGACCCAGCTTGTCCATGACCTCGGCATCCGAGAGCCCGTCCAGGGTCTGCTTGATCTTCTCGTGCCTGGCGACAGCTGTGCGCACCTGGCGGAATGTCCAACCCTCCACCAAGGTAAGGTTGTACTGCACCACATCACCGCGCCGCCAGGCATCGAACAGCTGCTCCACGGTCATGCCTGGGGTAAGCCGGTACTCCCCGGTATGCAACGGCACGCCGGCCATGTTGAACCGCCAGTACAGGCGCAGCCATAGAGCGTCATCCAGCAGGCCCTCCTGCTGCATGCGGTAGAACATGCGGTTGGGGGTAGCACCGTTGGGCACGTCCAGCAGGCGCTCCTGCTCCACGTGCAGGGGCTGGTCCAGCACAGCGTGAACCTTCCAGGCCGACCAGCCAAGCGCAAGGCCGGCAATGATCAAGCCCATTTCCAGCAGCAGCAGGAATTTACGTCTCACGAATTCAGGTTTCCAGTAACGTACGGGCGACAGCCTGCAATTTACGCGTGAGCGGGCCAGGCGACCAGTTTAGCTCGCCTGCACTGCGCACGGGCCATATGCCGTACACGCTGTTGCAAACAAATACTTCGTCGGCTTGCTCAAGCTCATGGTACGGCAGGTCACGCACTTGTGAGGGGATGCCGAGCAATGGGGCCTGCTGCAACAACGCGGCGCGCATCACCCCTGCCACGCCGCAGCGCTGCAGGTCAGCAGTGAGCAGCGTACCGTCGCGCACCAGAAACAGGTTGCTATAGACCCCTTCGATGATCCGGTCATGCCCATCACACATCAGGCCTTCTGCATGTTCACTGCCCTGCCACTCGGCACGGGCCAGCACCTGCTCCAGGCGGTTGAGGTGTTTGAGGCCTGCCAGCAAGGGTTGTTCCCCAAGCCGCGTCTTGCAGAGAAAAAGGCGCACACCCTGATCGCCATAGGACTGGGGATAGGCCGGCAATGGGCTGGCTTGCAGGATACGCCGGGCTGGCGCATCCGCCACGGGCGCGTAGCCACGCTGGCTGTCGCCACGGGTGAGGATCAGTTTGGCGACGCCTGCCCCTAGCTGGCTGGCAAAGCGTTGAAGCTCATCGGCCACCAGTGCCACATCCACCACAATGGACAGGCGTTGACACCCCAGTGCCAAACGCGCCATGTGCTCGCCCAGCAGGCTGGGCCGGCCGTGACGCACGGCGATGGTTTCAAACACACCATCGCCGTAGGCCAGGCCCCGGTTCTGCAGGTTAACCGCAGCCTGGGGTTGGCCATCTACCCAACTGTGCATCAGCCGGCAAACCGGCGGAACACCAGGGAGCCATTGGTGCCACCAAAACCGAACGAGTTGGACAGCACCACGTCGATCGGCATGCTGCGCGCCTGGTGCGGCACGAAGTCCAGGTCACACCCTTCGTCCGGCTCGTCGAGGTTGATGGTTGGCGGAGCCATCTGGCTGTTGATGGCCAGCACGCTGAAGATCGCTTCAACCGCGCCTGCTGCACCCAACAGATGGCCCGTCATTGACTTGGTCGAGCTCACGGCCAGTTTGTAGGCATGCTCGCCAAACACACGCTTGATCGCTGACACTTCGGCCAGGTCGCCTGCCGGGGTCGAGGTGCCGTGGGCATTGATGTAGCTGACCTCGTGCGGCTCAACACCGGCATCGCGCAGGGCGTTGGCCATGCACCGCGCAGCGCCTTCGCCGGTTTCAGGCGGTGAGGTCATGTGGTAGGCGTCGCCACTCATGCCAAAGCCCACCAGCTCTGCGTAGATGGTGGCACCACGGGCCTGGGCGTGCTCGAGTTCCTCAAGCACCAATGCGCCAGCGCCATCGGACAGTACGAAGCCATCCCGGCCCTTGTCCCAGGGGCGGCTCGCGCGGCTCGGCTCGTCGTTGCGCGTAGAAAGCGCACGCGAAGCGCCGAAACCGCCCATACCGAGGCCGCAGGCGGCCATTTCAGCACCGCCGGCGATCATCACATCCGCTTCACCGTAAGCAATGTTGCGCGCCGCCATGCCGATGCAATGAGTACCGGTGGTGCAAGCGGTGGCGATGGCGTAGTTCGGCCCCTGTAAACCCAGGTGAATCGATAGGAAGCCCGAGATCATGTTGATGATCGAGCCCGGCACGAAGAACGGCGAAATGCGCCGTGGGCCGGAATCGTGCAGCGTGCGGCTGGTTTCTTCGATGTTGGTCAGCCCGCCAATACCAGAACCCATGGCAACGCCAATGCGCTCACGGTTGGCGTCGGTCACTTCAAGGCCGGCATTGCGCACGGCCTGGAAGCCTGCGGCCAGGCCGTACTGGATGAACAGGTCAAGCTTACGGGCCTCTTTGGCCGACAGGTATTGCTCGACCTCGAAGCCCTTGACCGAGCCGCCAAAACGGGTGGAGTAGGCAGAAAGGTCCGTGTGTTCGATCGGACCGATGCCACTACGGCCAGCCAGAATGCCCTGCCATGTGCTCGGTACATCGGTACCCAGTGGCGACAGCATGCCCATACCGGTGACCACGACGCGTCTACGCGACACAGTACTCTCCTTTTCTAATGACAGAGTTTCTTGCCATTGCATTCAACGCAATGGAAATGAAATGGCAACAAGCTCTCGATGCCCGGGGCCGGACACCCCATCGTTTGAAACGGGACGCTTGCAAAGAAAAAACCGCACGCCGGCAAAGGCAGTGCGGTTTTTCCCGACAAGAAGCGTCGACTGCAGCGTCTTAGGCCTGGTGGGCGTTGACGTAGTCGATAGCAGCTTGAACGGTAGTGATCTTCTCGGCTTCTTCGTCAGGGATTTCGGTCTCGAATTCCTCTTCCAGAGCCATCACCAGCTCAACGGTGTCAAGAGAATCGGCACCCAGGTCATCGACGAAGGACTTCTCGTTAGTCACTTCTTCTTCCTTGACGCCCAGTTGCTCGGCGACGATTTTCTTGACGCGTTCTTCGATCTTGCTCATACCTAGGTTTACTCCTAATGGATATATGTCGGGCAGCTGGCCGGTGGCTAATTTTATAGAAGAACGCCTGCTTTTCAAGCTAAACGCGCCTCTCCCTTCAGCACCGCACCCGCTGCCCGGAATCTGATTGCAGCTTTATAACGGATTTTAGGCTCGCAGTATGACTCTTTTTTTACCGAATCCGTCACATTGAGTTGCGATATTACATGTACATGCCGCCGTTGACCGGCACGGTAGCACCGGTCACATAGGCTGCACCTTCCGACGCCAGGAACGAAACCACCTTGGCGATTTCGTCTGCCTGCCCCAGGCGGCCCAGCGGAATCTGGGTCTGCAGGGCCTGACGCTGCGCCTCTGGAAGCTCGCGCGTCATGTCTGTATCGATGAAGCCCGGGGTTACCGAATTGACGGTAATGCCCCGCGAACCCACTTCACGCGCCAGGGCGCGGCTGAAACCTTCCAGGCCAGCCTTGGCAGCAGCGTAGTTGGCCTGCCCGGCGTTACCCATGGCGCCGACCACCGAGCCGATGCTGATGATACGGCCCCAACGGGCCTTGGTCATACCACGCAACACGCCCTTGGACAGGCGGTACAGGCTGTTGAGGTTGGTGTCGATCACATCGAACCACTCGTCGTCCTTCATGCGCAGCATCAGGTTGTCCCGGGTGATGCCAGCATTGTTGACCAGGATCGCGGGCGCCCCGAACTGCTCGCCAATGGCGGCCAGCACGCTTTCGACGGACTCTGCGCTGGTCACGTTCAGCTCCATGCCGGTACCGGCCACGCCGTGCTCTTTGAGGGTGGCGGCAATACGCTCGGCACCGGAGGCCGATGTAGCGGTGCCAATCACGATGGCACCCTGGCGGCCCAGTTCGAGGGCAATCGCTTGGCCGATGCCACGGCTGGCACCAGTGACCAGTGCAACTTTACCTTGCAGGCTCATGCAAGTTTCTCCAGTTCAGGCCAGCGCCGCGCGGGCGGCGGCGACGGCGTCGGGGGTATTGAGGTTGTAAGTGCTCACGCCGTCGGCGCAACGCTTGTTAAGCCCAGCCAGCACCTTGCCAGGGCCGCACTCGACCAGGTTGACCGCGCCATTGGCAGCCAACGCCTGTACGCACTCGACCCAGCGCACGGGCTGATACAACTGTGCCAGCAGGTCCTGCTTCAGGGCATCGAGGCCTGGCGCAACGGCGGCAGTGACGTTCTGCACCACGGGGATCTGCGGCGCTTGCCAGTCGATGGCATTGACCGCCTCGGCAAAGCGCTCGGCAGCAGGCTTCATCAAGGCACAGTGGGAAGGCACGCTCACGGCCAGCGGCAAAGCACGCTTGGCACCTTTGGCCTTGCACAGTTCCATGGCACGATCCACGGCGGCCTTGTTGCCAGCAATGACAACCTGGCCCGGGGAGTTGAAGTTGACAGCACTGACCACTTCATCCTCGGCCGCCTCAGCACAAAGCTGCACCACCACGGCATCATCCAGCCCCAGAATGGCTGCCATGGCACCGTGCCCGGCAGGCACGGCTTCCTGCATCAGTTGGCCGCGGCGCTCGACCAGGCGGACGGCGTCTTTCAAGGTGATACTGCCAGCCGCTACCAGGGCGCTGTACTCACCCAGGCTGTGGCCAGAGACGAACGCCGGCTTGGCCCCCCCCTCTTCCAGCCACAGGCGCCACAGCGCGATAGACGCGGCGAGGATGGCCGGCTGAGTCTTGTCGGTCTGGTTAAGTTGCTCTTCCGGGCCTTCCTGAACCAGCTTCCACAAGTCATAGCCCAGTGCTTCGGACGCTTCCTTGAAGGTTTCGATGATCACCGGCTTCTCGGCGCCGAGCTCGGCGAGCATGCCCAGCGACTGGGAACCTTGACCGGGAAAGACGAATGCGAGAGATGCAGACATTGAACAAGCCCTTATGATCTTGTCGTCGGATAGGGTGCGACAGGCCTTGAGCCCGGCGCAGAATCTGAAAACTTGGATGGAAATACAGACCAAGCGGTCACATTTAAGCATTTCATCGTCGATATGCCTAAGGCCTTCGCTGGGTCGAGGCTACAGCAGCAAATCCTCCAGGCGCCCATGCAGCCGCTGCGGCAGGTCTTGCCGGATCTCGATCAACGCCCGCTCGATGGCGCTCTGCAACCCCTGTACACCTGCCGAGCCGTGGCTCTTGATGACGATGCCCTGCAAGCCCAGGAAACTGGCACCGTTGTGGCGCGCAGGCGCCAGGTCTGCCTGCAAGCGCTTGAGCAGTGGCATGGCCACCAAGCCGGCCAGACGCGACAACATGCCGCGCCGGAACACCTGCTCGACGCGTTCGCCAATCATGCTCGCCAGCCCTTCGCTGGACTTGAGCAAGATGTTGCCAACAAAGCCATCGCATACCACCACATCAGCGACACCCTGGTACAACCCGTCGCCTTCGACGAAGCCCACGTAGTTAAGCCCGCGGGCGTTCTGCAACAGGCTGGCAGCCAGTTTGACCTGCTGGTTGCCCTTGATGTCTTCGGTACCCACGTTCAACAAGCCAACCCGCGGGCGCTGCACGCCTTGCACCTGGGCGGCAACCGAACCCATGACGGCAAACTGATAGAGATGCTCGGCGGTGCAGTCAACGTTGGCACCCAGGTCGAGCAACTGACAGAACCCGGTACGCGTAGGCAGCGCCGCCACCATCGCCGGGCGATCAATACCTGGCAACGTCTTGAGCACGAACCGGGACAACGCCATCAACGCCCCGGTATTGCCTGCACTGACGCACGCTTGCGCCTTGCCATCGCGGACCAGTTCGAGCGCCACACGCATCGATGAGTCTGGTTTGCCACGCAACACCTGGGATGGACGCTCATCCATGCCGACCACCTCGCTGGCAGGCGCAATTTGAAGGCGCAAGCGATCGGTAGCCGAGATGCCACTGATGAGTTCTTCCAGGAGAGAGGGTTGACCGACAAGGGTCAGGTGCAGCGAGGGGGTTGCAGAAAGGCAGGCAATGCTAGCCTGGACAATGCTGCGGGGACCGAAGTCCCCGCCCATTGCGTCGATCGCGATGATCTGAGCGGACAAGGATTACTCGTCAGCGCCCTTGTCGACCACTTTGCGACCACGGTATACGCCTTCTGGCGAAACGTGGTGGCGCAGGTGGACTTCACCGGTGGACTTCTCTACCGACAGTGCGTTTTCCGACAGGGCATCGTGCGAACGACGCATGTCACGGGCAGAGCGGGATTTTTTGTTCTGCTGAACAGCCATAATTGATTAACTCCTAAACGTTTGGGTCACGCTTTAACTGCGCCAAAACACTGAACGGGTTGGACCGCGATACCTCGTCCTTGCTCGAATCGGGCTCGTCTGCGCCCGCCGGCTGCTGGCATTCTTCCGGATGATGAGCAGGCACGATGGGCAAGGCGAGCAAAAGCTCTTCCTCAACCAACGCCTGCAGATCCAAAGGATCTTCGCCCAGTTCCAGCACGTCATAGCCTTTCGGCAACGACTGGGTATTCGCACCCTCCTTCACCACAGCGTACGTACATTCGCTATGGATCGGCAGGGTGACCAGCTCAAGACAACGCTGGCAAACCATCTTGACTTCGACGTCCAGCGCACTGTGGATAACCACCACGTGCTGTTCATCTCGTTCAAAATCGAACTTCGCCTGCACCGTACCGACATTGTCGGAAAGCGGGTCGCAGAGTCTTTCCAAATCAGCGAGTTGCAGTGAACCGGTAAGGGTTACACCACGATCGGCTAATTTGCGCGGGTCAACGTGAGGTGGAATCGGGTCATTCAACATAGGCGCAGCATTCTAGGGATGCCCCCCGCCCCTGTCAAAGGAAATTGGCGGCATCGTGCGTGATAGAATTTGTTCAACCGATTCAGGAGTCTACCATGCTTCCTCTGTTACTGGCGTCCAGCTCTGCCTATCGCCGCGAATTACTGGCACGCCTGCACCTCCCGTTCACCTGGGCAAGCCCCGATATAGACGAGCAACAACGGGATAACGAACCCGCCGTGGAACTGGTGCGCCGGCTGGCCAGGCAAAAGGCCGAAGCATTGGCAGGCAGCCACCCCGCACACCTGATCATTGGCTCAGACCAGGTTGCAGTACTGGGCGAGCAGGTGCTGGGCAAGCCACACACCTTCGAACGGGCTTGCGAGCAACTGCTGGCGTGCAGCGGGCAGCAGGTGAGCTTTCTCACCGGGCTGGCAGTGCTCAATAGCGTGACCGGGCACTGCCAGGTGGACTGCGTGCCGTTTACGGTAACGCTGCGCGAATTGAGCAGGGAGCGAGTGGAGCGCTATGTCGCAGCGGAACAGCCACTCGATTGCGCCGGGAGCTTCAAGGCGGAGGGCCTTGGGGTGAGCTTGTTCCAAAGCACTCACGGGTGCGATGCGACCAGCCTGATCGGGCTGCCGCTGATTCGGCTGGTGGATATGCTGACCGAGGAAGGGGTGGTAGTGCCGTAGGCTGCCTTGAGTTTTTTGGCGCCTGTGAGGTTGAACGCCGTGCGAGCAGCGCTCGACCTCACAAACACCGCAAAACGCGCGACAGGCCCTTAGCGCAACTGCGGCCCCTGGAAGCCCATCCACATCGCCAGGTGCTCAGCCACACTGGCACCCATGCGCTTGGAGAAGCGGTCGAACGGCGACTCCTGGACGGTGAAATCGACCAGCTCTTTCTCGCCCACGATTTCGCGCGCCACGTAACTGGCGCTGCCAAGCCCGTCCACCAGGCCCAGGGCCTTGGCCTGCTCACCCGACCACACCAGGCCGCTGAACAGCTCAGGGTGCTCCTTATCCTTCAGGCGCTCGCCGCGCCCTTGCTTGACCATGGCGATGAACTGCTGGTGGGTAGTATCCAGCACGCCTTGCCAGAAGCGGGTTTCTTCAGGCTTCTGCGGCGAGAACGGGTCGAGAAACGCCTTGTGCTCGCCCGAGGTGTAGGCTCGCCGCTCAACACCCAGCTTCTCCATGGTGCCTACAAACCCGTAGCCCGCAGCAGTCACACCGATGGAGCCAACCAGGCTGGCCTTGTCGGCATAGATTTCATCCGCGGCACTGGCGATGTAATAGGCACCGGAGGCGCCCAGGTCGGTAATCACCGCATACAGCTTGATAGCCGGGTATTCGGCGCGCAGACGACGGATTTCGTCATACACGTAGCCTGCCTGTACCGGGCTGCCGCCGGGGCTGTTGATGCGCATCACCACCGCTTTGGTCTTGCTGTCCTTGAACGCCTCGCGCAGGCTCTTGACGATGTTGTCGGCACTGGCCGCCTCTTGGTCCGCAATGACCCCGCGCACCTCGACCAACGCCGTATGGCTGGCGCTGCGCGAGGCAGCTTTGTCGATATCCATCAGGGGCGAGAACAGCACCAGAATGCCGAATAGGTAGACGAAGGTCAGCAGCTTGAAGAAAATCCCCCAGCGCCGCGACCTGCGCTGCTCCTGGACACTGGCCAGCAGGGTTTTCTCCAGTAGCTTCCAGCTCTTGCGCTCTTCGCGCTCCTCAGGCTCCGCCTCGGGCGCCTTCCATTCGTCTGCCATGCTTACCTACCTTGGAAGTGATGTTGGATTACCGGCCAGCCACTGGCGCAACTGGGAAAAGTGATCGATGCACAGCTGCGGGCCAAACTCGGCCAAGGCCTGCAGCGACATGGCACCATAGCCCACCGCGACCGAATGCATGCCCGCATTGCTGGCCATCTGCAAATCGAACGCCGAGTCACCCACCATCAGCGCGCGCTCTGGCGGCACGCCACAGTGACTCAAAATTTGCTCAAGCATCAGCGGATGGGGCTTGCCACGGGTTTCGTCCGCCGCACGGGTGATATCGAAGAACTGCTCCCAGCCGTTGGCCTTCAAAACCCGATCCAGCCCTCGGCGCGCCTTCCCCGTGGCCACAGCCAGGCGATAACCCTGGGCACGGAAGGCCTCCAGCGATTCCCGCACGCCTTCGAACAGCGGCGAAGGTTGCTGATCGAGCGCCATATAGATATCAGCATAGTGCTGGCGGAAAACCTCGACCTGGCTCGGCGGCAGGTGCGGGTACAAGGTTTCGATGGCCTCGGCCAGTGACAGGCCGATGATGCCCTTGACCGACTGCTCAGGGCTGGGCGCCTCACCTGCCCGCGCAGCGGCTGAATTCATGGACTCGACAATACGCCCGATGGAGTCGGCCAGGGTGCCGTCCCAATCGAAAATCAACAGCTGGTAGTCACGGCGCACTCAAACGCTCCACGGTCTTGGCCCACACTTCGTCCACGGGCGCCTCCAGCTTGAGCTCGCCACCATCGGGCAGCGGCACGGTCAGGGCGTAGGCATGCAGGAACAGCCGCTTGCCGCCCAGTTCGCGAATTTCGCGGCTGAAGTCTTCGTCGCCATATTTGCTGTCACCGGCAATCATGTGGCCGGCGTGCAGTGCGTGCACGCGAATCTGGTGCGTCCGGCCAGTGATGGGCCTGGCCTCGACAATGGTCGCGAACTCACCGAAACGGCGCAGCACCCGGAACAGAGTCAAGGCTTCCTTGCCCTCATCGTTGACTTCGACCATGCGCTCACCAGAGCGCAGGTTGCTCTTGAGCAGCGGCGCATTGACCTGCTTCTTCGACGTGGGCCAATGGCCGCGCACCAAGGCCATATAACGCTTGTCGACACCATCGCCGCGCAGGGCTGCGTGCAGGTGACGCAGCATGCTGCGCTTCTTGGCGATCATCAGCAGGCCGGAGGTATCGCGGTCCAGGCGATGCACCAGCTCCAGCTCCTTGGCATCGGGGCGCAACTGGCGCAACGCCTCGATCACCCCGAAGCTCAGGCCGCTGCCGCCATGCACGGCAATGCCAGCCGGCTTGTTCATCACGATCAGCGCCTTGTCCTCATGGACAATGGCCGCCTCCAGGCGCTGCAACAAGCCCTGGGCCACCGGCGCCGGCGCGTCACGCTCGGGCAGGCGAACCGGGGGGACCCGCACGATGTCACCGGCCTGGATCTTGTATTCAGGCTTCACACGGCCTTTGTTGACCCGCACTTCACCCTTGCGCAGGATGCGGTAAACCAGCGTCTTGGGCACACCCTTGAGCGCTGTGATGAGGAAATTGTCGATGCGTTGGCCGGCAAGCTCCGGCGCGACTTCGATCAGCTGAACGCCGGAAGTCGGAGGGGTATTGGTCGTCATGGCGGGATCATAACAATTTTTTATGGAATTGAAGCACTTAATCATTGCTGCTATAGTCGCGAACGCCGCCATAAGCGGCAGGCCAGCGGCACCAGGCTCTTTTGCCGGTCCCTGACCTTCGCAATTCTCCAGGACGCGAGGCCGTCCTACGGGGTTTTCGCCAGTTTACCGAATTGCCTGGAATCGCCACCAGCGCTGCGTAGAGAAGACCGAAAAAAACGACAAGTGCGGTGTTTCACCTGCTTACCCGCTTCTTTCGCTGCACCTCTACCCGCCCGTCGCTTTCACGTAACGCACGGCGAATACTTCGGAAATACCTGCCTTGGACATGAATGGCGCCAGCGCAGAACCTGCGCTGGCGAAAAATGCAACCCGTTGCGGATTCAGCGCGCGGCAGCACCCGAATTATCAGGGATACGTGCAGGGTGGAGATGCACAGCCCTCGGACCGTGTAGCACCGCGTCCGGCCCCTCGCCTCAATCAATGGCGGGTGAGCGGATAAGGTCCTGAACAGACGCCTGCGGGCGTCCACGGCTGACGGTTGATTCCTCCTCCTGACTGAGTGCACCAGGCCCGCTTGGTTGATTCGGATAACAATTCGAAGCCACCGGGGCCGGGTAGGCACCGCAGCAAACAGGACGCGTCGTCGCGACAACGGCAGGCTGGGCAACCGGCTGGTGCCGAACGCCGCTCGACACGGGGATGGCCCGGCCATCCTTTGCGCACCTTGGCACCGACCATGAGACGTCGTGTGTGCCGAACGCCGTTTCCGGCAGCCCGGAAACCGACGGTACAACATGAAAAGAATGCTGATTAACGCAACTCAACCCGAAGAGTTGCGTGTAGCCCTGGTGGACGGTCAACGTCTGTACGACCTGGACATCGAGTCCGGCGCGCGTGAACAGAAAAAGGCCAACATCTACAAAGGCAAGATCACCCGCATCGAACCCAGCCTCGAAGCCGCTTTCGTCGACTTCGGCTCCGAACGTCACGGCTTCCTGCCGCTGAAAGAAATCTCCCGCGAATACTTCAAGAAGGCCCCTGAAGGCCGGGTCAACATCAAGGAAGTGCTCAGCGAAGGCCAGGAAGTCATCGTCCAGGTCGAAAAGGAAGAGCGTGGCAACAAGGGCGCAGCCCTCACCACCTTCATCAGCCTGGCCGGCCGCTACCTGGTCCTGATGCCCAACAACCCGCGTGCGGGTGGCATTTCCCGCCGCATCGAAGGCGAAGAACGGAACGAACTGCGTGAAGCCCTCAACGGCTTGACCGTACCCGGCGACATGGGCCTGATCGTGCGCACCGCGGGCCTGGGCCGCAGCAGCGAAGAAATGCAGTGGGACCTCGACTACCTGCTGCAGCTGTGGACCGCCATCAAGGAAGCGTCCCTGGACCGCGCGGCACCGTTCCTGATCTACCAGGAAAGCAACGTCATCATCCGCGCCATCCGCGACTACCTGCGCCAGGATATCGGCGAAGTGCTGATCGACAGCATCGATGCCCAGGAAGAAGCCCTCACCTTCATCCGCCAGGTCATGCCGCAATACGCCAGCAAGGTGAAGCTGTACGAAGACAGCGTGCCACTGTTCAACCGCTTCCAGATCGAAAGCCAGATCGAAACCGCCTTCCAGCGCGTGGTCGAACTGCCGTCCGGTGGTTCGATCGTGATCGACCCTACCGAGGCCCTGGTGTCCATCGACATCAACTCGGCGCGCGCCACTAAAGGCAGCGACATCGAAGAGACTGCCCTGCAGACCAACCTGGAAGCGGCCGAGGAAATCGCCCGCCAGCTGCGCCTGCGTGACATTGGCGGCCTGATCGTCATCGACTTCATCGACATGACGCCCGCCAAGAACCAGCGCGCTGTCGAGGAACGTGTGCGTGAATGCCTGGAAGCCGACCGTGCCCGCGTGCAGGTTGGCCGCATTTCGCGCTTTGGCTTGCTAGAGATGTCTCGCCAGCGCTTGCGCCCATCGCTGGGCGAAAGCAGCGGCATCGTGTGCCCACGCTGCTCCGGCACCGGCATCATCCGCGACGTCGAGTCGCTGTCGCTGGCCATCCTGCGCCTGATCGAAGAAGAGGCCCTGAAGGATCGCACCGCCGAAGTGCGGGCTCAGGTACCAATCCCGGTTGCCGCGTTCCTGCTCAACGAGAAACGCAACTCGATCACCAAGATCGAGCTGCGCACCCGTGCACGCATCATCATCCTGCCTAACGATCATCTGGAAACGCCGCACTTCGAAGTCCAGCGCCTGCGCGACGACAACCCGGAAGTGCTGAACAACCAGTCCAGCTACGAGATCGCTGCCTCCGAAACCGAGGAAGCGCCGCAGCCGACCGCCACCCGCACGCTGGTACGCCAGGAAGCGGCGGTGAAAACTGCACCTGCCCGCGCCAATGCACCGGTTCCGGCCGCCGCCGAAGAGGCCCCTGCTGCCACTCCGGTGGCGCCAGCACCGAGCGCGCCAGAACCCAGCCTGTTCAAGGGCCTGGTGAAGTCGCTGGTCAGCCTGTTCGCCGGCAAGGAAGAGCCGGCTGCCGCGCCGGTCGTTACCCCTGCCGAGAAGCCGGCTGCCGAGCGTAGCTCGCGCAATGAAGAGCGCCGTAACGGTCGCCAACAATCGCGCAACCGCAACGGCCGCCGTGACGAAGAGCGCAAACCGCGCGAGGAACGTGCCGAGCGCGCACCGCGTGAAGAACGCGCGCCACGAGAGGAGCGTGCCCCGCGTGAAGACCGAGCGCCTCGCGAAGAACGTGCTCCGCGTGAAGAACGTGCACCGCGCCAGCCACGTGAAGACCGCCGCGGCAACCGAAACGAAGAGCGTGTGCGTGAATTGCGTGAACCGCTGGACGCCACCCCACCTGCCGAGCGTGAAGAGCGCCAGCCACGTGAAGAACGTGTAGCCCGGGAAGAGCGAGCTCCGCGCGAAGAGCGCGCACCACGTGAAGAACGTGCACCCCGCGAGGAGCGCGCTCCGCGTGAAGAACGTGCACCCCGCGAGGAACGCGCTCCGCGTGAAGAGCGTGCACCCCGCGAAGAGCGTACTCCGCGTGAAGAACGCGCCCCACGCGAAGAGCGCGCACCTCGCCCGCCGCGTGAAGAACGCCAGCCCCGGGTTGCCGCAGAAGCCACTGAACAGGCCGCCGAACTGGCCGAAGAGCAACTGCCGAACGAAGAGCATCTGCAGGATGACCAGGAAGGCAGCGATGACGAGCGCCCACGCCGCCGGTCCCGTGGCCAGCGTCGCCGCAGCAATCGTCGCGAGCGTCAGCGCAACGCCAATGGCGAGCTGATCGATGGCAGCGAAGAAGAAGGCAACGAAGAGCAGCCTCAACAGCACGGCGCAACCGAACTGGGTGCCGAGCTCGCCGCAGGCGTTGCTGTCACTGCAGCCGTGGCCACCAGCAACATCAGCGCCAATGCCGAGGCCCAGGCCCATCAGCAGGCCGAGCGCGCCACCGCTGAAGTGGCTCCGGTCGTCGAGCATGAAAGCGCCGAAGCTGCACAGCCTGCCGAACAGCCCGAGGCTGTAACCACCGAGCAGGCCATTGCCATCGCACCGGTGGTCGAGCAGCCGGTGAGCGAGCCTGTTGCAGTGGTGGAGCCGGCTGTAGAGCCCGTGGTGGAAGTTGCACCGCAGACTGCTGTTGAAGCAGCCCCAGCTGTTGAGCCGGCGCCGGTCATCCACCTGCCAGCCGAGGCGCCAGTGGCTGATGCCGAACCGGCCCAGGTCGTTGTCGAGCCGGCACAGGCTGCTGCGCAAGCCACCCCTGTGGTTGAAGAACCTGCACCTGTTGCAGAGGTTCAACCGGAAGTAGTGGCCGAGCCCGAGCCTGTAAAAGAGGAAGCCGCCGCCGTTGAAACCCCGGCAGCAGCAGAGCCTGCCACCGTCATGCTGTCCAACGGCCGCGCGCCGAACGACCCGCGTGAAGTGCGCCGCCGTAAGCGCGAAGCCGAGGCTGCCGCCAAGGCCGCGCAGCAGCAGCCAGCCCTGGAAGCCGCCGATGAGCACAAGCCTCATCACGGTTGATAACCACGGCTGAATAAAAAGTCCCGCCAGCGCAAACTGGCGGGGCTTTTTATTTCCCTGTAGGAGCGACCAAAGGTCGCGATAGGCTGCACAGCAGCCTCCCCTACACCCCGCTCGCCCCTACCACAGGTTAGGCTCCATCTCTAACGCGACACCGAACCGCTGCAGGATATCTGCCTGAATCTGCTGCGCCAGCGCATGCATCTGCGCCCCGCTCGCTTGGCCATAATTGACCAGCACCAGTGATTGCAGGCGATGGACGCCAGCATCACCCTCGCGATACCCCTTCCAGCCCGCCTGCTCGATCAACCAGCCTGCCGCCAGCTTGACCTGGCCATCAGCCAGTGGGTACGCCACCACGCCAGGGTGCTGGGCACGGATACGCTCAACACATTCAGCCAAAACCACCGGATTCTTGAAAAAGCTCCCGGCATTGCCCAGTTCTGCCGGGTCCGGCAGCTTCTCCCGCCGGATACTGCAGATGGCGTCACTGATCGCTTGGGCAGTCGGCTCGGCGTTCCCCTGCTCAGCCAGGCGCTGGCGCACGGGTCCGTAGTCCAGATGCGGCTGCAGGGTATGGCTCAGGGCAAAGCGCACGCGCAAAATCAACCAGCGGCCCGGGTTGCGCTTGAACACGCTGTCTCGGTAACCGAAGGTACAGGCCGCAAGGTCGAACTCGCGCAACTCGCCCGTTTCACGGTCCAACGCGGTGAGGCCCGCAAAGACATCCTTGATCTCAACCCCGTAGGCACCCACGTTCTGCATTGGTGCAGCGCCCACGGTACCGGGGATCAGGCTGAGGTTTTCCAGGCCGCAATAACCTTGCCCCAGCGTCCACTGCACAAAGGGGTGCCATGGCTCACCGGCCTGCGCCTCCACGATGACAGCGTGGCCGTCGTCGCTGATCACTTGCACGCCGCGGCTGGCCACGTGCAGCACCAGGGCGTCCACATCCTGGGTCAGCAGCAAGTTGCTCCCACCGCCGATCACCTGCACTGGCAGGCCCTGGGCGTGGGCACGATTGAGCGCCTCGCGGATTTGCTCATCATCGTGGGGCTGGCAAAAATAGCGCGCCTTCACGTCGATGCCGAAGGTATTGAAAGGCTTGAGCGATACCTGCTCCTGCCACTGCACTGTCATACCCGCCCCTTGATTTCCAGCACCAGCGCCTTGCAGGCATCCTCGATCAGGTCCAGCACCTGCTCAAAGCCGTCAGCACCGCCGTAGTAAGGGTCTGGGACTTCATCCAGTGCAGCCCCATAACGGCGCAGGAACAGGTCCAGTTCGCCAGTGGACGCATCGGGGCGCATTGCACGCAGGTGGCCAAGGTTGCTCTCATCCATGGCCAGGATCAGGTCGTATTCGGCAAAATGCCCGGCTTTGACCTGCTGAGCCCGCTGCCCGGAAAGATCGTAGCCCCGGGCCAAGGCCGCCTTGCAGGTGCGGCTGTCTGGCGGGCTGCCAACGTGCCAGTCGCCAGTACCCGCAGACGCCACCTGTACATGGTCGGCCAGCCCGGCAGCCTGCAACTGATGGCGCAACACGCCTTCGGCTGTAGGCGATCGGCAGATGTTGCCCAGGCAAACGAACAGAACGCGCATCAAGCCTCCAGCAAGCGCCGGACGCGCTCAAGGTCTTCGGGTGTATCAACGCCCACGGCAGGTGCTTCGATTGCATCCTCAACGTGAATACCCACGCCGTGCCACAGGGCGCGCAGTTGCTCCAGGGCTTCGACCTGCTCCAGCCAGCAAGGGCCCCAGTTGACGAAGTCCTGCAAAAAGCCGACGCGGTAGGCGTACATACCGATATGCCGGCGATAGGGCACGCCTTCCGGCAGCTGCTGACGGCCATTGGCGAACGTGTCCCGGGCCCAGGGCAAGGGGGCGCGGCTGAACGTCAGGGCCAGGCCGCGTTTGTCGCTGACAACTTTTACGGCATTGGGGTTGAACACGGTTGCCGGGTCAGGAATGGGTTCAGCCAAGGTGGCGATACCCGCCTCCGGGTGTGCGGCCAGGTTGGCGGCCACCTGGTCAATGATCACAGGTGGGATCAACGGTTCGTCGCCTTGTACGTTCACCACAATGGCATCGGCCGGCAACCCGAGTTGGGCGGCCACCTCAGCCAGGCGATCGGTACCGGACTCATGGTCGGCCCGGGTAAGCAGCACTTCTGCGCCAAACGCCTGGCAGGCATCGACGATGCTGGCATCGTCAGTGGCAATGACCACGCGGGTGGCGCCGCTCTTGCGCGCTTGCTCCCATACGTGCTGCACCATGGGTTTGCCAGCGATCGGCAACAACGGCTTGCCCGGCAGGCGCGTGGAGCGCAGACGGGCCGGAATCACCACAATGAAGTTCAGGCTCATTTGTCCAGGCGCTCGTCATCGGTCAGCGTGCGCGCTTCGCTTTCCAGCATGACCGGGATGCCATCGCGCACCGGATAAGCCAGGCCTGCGCCCTTGCTGATCAACTCGGTCTTGTCGGCACTGAGCTTGAGCGGACCTTTAGTGATCGGGCAGGCCAGGATGTCGAGCAGTTTGGTGTCCATTGAAAGCGTCCTTTGGGCCGCGTGGCCGAAAATGGAATAAAGGCTCAGGGGGTGCTGAGCAAGCGTTGCAGCTGGCTGTCGAACCAGGCAGTAAAAGCGGGTGTGGGCTGTGCATCCACCGCCAGGTACCACCAATCGTCAGCCGCGAAAGCCCGGCATTTCACCGCGTCCTTCTCGGTCATGACCAACGGCAGCGACGGGCTGAAGGCAAGGCTTTGGGCGTTGAACTGCGCGTGGTCGGCGAATGGGTGCGGGACCGGCTGCCAGTTTAGCGCCAGCAGGGTATTGAAGAAACGTTGCGGGTTGCCGATGCCAGCCACCGCATGCAGCCGCTGCCCTGGCGCAAAGTGATCGAGCGGGCGTCGCTCACCGCTGCGCAGGTTGACCAACGCAGCCGGTTGCAGGCAAAAGCCGAAGCCCTCGGCGGGGTCTTCGGCAGCGCCATTGAACAGCACCGCATCAACAGCGTGCAGGCGCTCGGCAGGCTCGCGAAGGGGGCCGGCCGGCAAGCAGCGGCCATTGCCCAGACCACGGGCGGCATCGATCAGCACCAGCTCCAGGTCCCGGGCCAGCCGGTAGTGCTGCATGCCGTCATCGCACAGGATCAGATCGAGCGGCTCACTGGCCAGCAGCGCCCGCACCGCAGCAGCACGGTCCGGGTCGATCATCAACGGTACGCCGGTGCGCTGCACAATCAACAGCGGCTCATCGCCCGCCTGGTTGGCAGGCTGGTCGGCGTGCACGCGCCAGGGCAATTGTGGCGGCTTCGCACCGTAACCGCGGCTGACCACACCCACCTTCAAGCCTTGCTGACGACAATGCTGGATAAGCCAGAGGATCATCGGTGTTTTGCCAGTTCCGCCCACCGTGATATTGCCCACCACAATGACCGGCACTGGCGCGCGGTAGCTGGGTGTTTCACCGCTCAAGAAGCGCGCGCGTTTGCGGTTTACTACCCGCCGGTACAAGGTCTCCAGCGGGCGCAGCATTGCCAGGGCGGGGTGGCCGGCATACCAGGCTGCCAGCAGGCGATCGCCAACAGCCATCAAGGCGTACCTTGTGCCGCCTCGACCGTGGTCATGCGCAACTGGCTGAAACCGAGCTTGCCGGCAGCATCCATTGCGGTGACCACCGCCTGGTGGGGTGTCTTGCCGTCGGCGCTGATGGCCAGCGGTAGCTTGTTATCGCCACCGGATTCGCGCTCTATGGCCTCACTCAGGGTGGCCAGGTCGCTTTTGGGCAGCAGGTGGTTGTTCACCGAATAGACGCCTTCGGCACTGATGGTGATTTCCACCAGCTTGCCTTCGTCCGCAGGGGGCTGTTCGGCGCTGGACGCCTCAGGCAGCTCGACACGCAGCTGGTTCTCGCGGGTGAAGGTGGTGGTGACCACGAAGAACAACAGCAACACGAACACCACATCAATCAACGAGGCGAGGTTGATGTCAACGTTCTCGCGCTGGCGGTTGCGCCGGAACTTCACGCGTTGCCTCCCGCCACTTCCACTTCACGGTCACCCTGGATCACTTCCACCAGCTTGATGGCCTCTTGCTCCATACCGACCACCAGCTCGTCGATGCGTCGCAGCAGGAAACGGTGGAAGAACACCGCAGGGATACCCACCATGAGGCCTGCGGCAGTGGTGACCAGTGCTTTGGAAATACCGCCGGCGAGCACCGCCGCATTGGTGGTCATCTGTGAACCCATGAAGGCACTGAAGATGTCGATCATGCCCAGCACGGTGCCCAGCAGGCCCAACAATGGCGCCATGGCGGCGATGGTACCGAGGGTGCTGATATAGCGTTCGAGCTCATGAATGACGCGGGAAGCCGCCTCTTCGATGCACTCCTTCATGATCTCGCGGCCGTGGCGCGAGTTGGCAAGGCCGGCGGCGAGGATCTCACCCAGCGGTGAATCGGCCCGCAGCGCCTTGAGTTTGTCACTGGTGAGCTGTTTGTCCTTGATCCACAGCCAGACCTGCCCCAGCAGGTGTGGCGGCGTAACCCGGCTGGCCCGCAACGTCCACAGGCGCTCGACGACGATTGCCATGGCAGCGACGGAACTCAGAATGATCGGCAGCATCATCCAACCACCGGACTTGACCAATTCCCACACAGTTAACGCCCCCGTCGAAAAAGGCGAACACTCTACCATAGGCGGGTCGGGCCCTCATCTGCCAGAAGTCAGCCAATCGGCCGGCCACACCACTGTTCCCCATGTAGGAGCGACCGCAGGCCGCGATGCCCTGCGCAGCAGGGCCCGACCCCGATCTTTCCTATCAGCCCTCCCCAGCTTCCCGCCAGAACCGCCGCTGCCGTCGCCACCCCTCAACCTCCCCGTGGCGCCCCAACACCAGCCGCAGCGCGCCGTCTACGGCGGTGTCATGCACCTCCAGCCCGTGCCGCCGATAACGCTCCACCACCTGCGCATGGGGGTGGCCAAAGCTGTTGTTGCGGCCCCGCGATATGAGCACACCTCGCGGCGCCGTGGCGCGAATGAAGGGCTCGGTGGATGAGCTGCGGCTACCATGATGGGGTGCCTGCAGCCAATCTATTCCCGTGGCGGGCATGGCCGCCAGCCACGCCCGCTCGGCACCTGCCTCCATATCACCAGCCAGCAGCAACCGCTCACCACGGGCCTCCACCAGCAGCACACACGACCTATCATTGCTACTGCGCCCACGGTCCCATTGCCATAGCGAAAACTGCACTTCATCCCACACCCACCGCTCACCACTGGCGCAAGGCTGCAACTGCAGCCCGTCCACCTCCTCGCCGCCCATTGTCCGGGCTACCGGTAGCCCACGCCGAACGGCCCCAGCGCCACCGGAGTGATCAGCATGGGCGTGGCTTATAAGCATCAGGTCCAGGCTGCGCACGCCCAGCTTGCGCAGGGTCGGCAATACCACCCGCTCGCCCAGATCGCTGTCACCCATGGCCGGGCCGGCGTCGTACAGCACGGTGTGGCTGCGGGTTCGCAACAGCACCGCCAGCCCCTGGCCGACGTCCAGCTGCCACACCTCCACCTGCCCAAGTGGGATGGCCTCCCTCGGCACCCACAAGGCCAGCAGCATCACCCCGCCCAAGCCGCGAAGCGGCACACCGTTGGGTAGCAGTACCAAGAACGCACCCAAGGCTACAAACAGCCAGGCCCACAATGGCAGGGCCGCAGGCACCCAGGCCGGGTGTTGCTGCGCAACCACAGCCAGCATGCCAAACAGCAGGTCCAGCAGGCCGCCGGCAAGCCATAACAACGCCTCACCTACCCCGGGCAAGGGCAGCAGCAACGTGCCCAGCAATGCCAGCGGCAGCACCGCAAGGCTGATCCAGGGCACCGCCAGCAGGTTGGTCAACGGCGCACTCAGGCTGACGGGCAGGCCAGTTGCCAGCAAGACCGGCAGCAGGCCGATGGCAATCACCCATTGCGCGCGAGTCCACGCCTGCCAGGGCCGCCAGCCACCCAGCCGGGCACTGAAGCAGTAGATCAACGTGGCCACTGCCGCAAACGACAACCAGAAGCCCGGCAGCAAAGCCGCCAGCGGCTCAACCAGCAGCACCGCAACCAGTGCCATCAGCAGCGGCAGCATGGCGCCCAGGTGGCGAAAACGCAGCCGCCAGCACAGCACCACAGCCAGCATCAGGCAGGCCCGCTGCACCGGCACCCCCGCACCGGCGAGCCAGCCATAGGCCAGCGCTGCCACCATGGCCAGGGCGCAGGCACAAGGCAGCCAGGGCAGCCGTGCCGGCCACAGCCCCCACCGCACCAAACCCGCCACCAGCCCATAAAGCAAGCCGGCCACCAACCCAATGTGCTGGCCCGAAATCACCAGCAGGTGCACCGTACCGGTGGCCTGCAACGTTTGCCACACCTCCCGCGACAGCCCCGCACCGTCACCCAGCACCAGCGCCACCAACGCTGCCTGCTGCCCCTGGGCTTCGACTGCCAGCAGGCGCTGGCGCAAAGTGTCGCGCCACCCCCCATCGGCGGGCGCCACCCGATGCCCCGCCTTGACCGTGCCCGTCGCCCCGACACGGCGCGCCAGCAACTGCGCTTCCCGATCCGGGCCATGCGGGTTGAGCAGGCCGGCCGGTCGCTGCACGGTCACCGCCAGCCGCCACTGCTCCCCCGCGCGGACCTCCGGCCCCTTGAACCAGCTCACCTGCACCCGCCTGGGCAGCTCACCCCGGCGGCTCAGCGGCGCCTCCAGGTCAAAACGTACGCTTTGCCCGGTACGCGTGGGCAGGCCTGTTACCCGGCCCTCCAACCATACCGTGCGGCCATCCAGCGCCTTAGCCAGGCGATCGTTCAGCGCCAGCTGCGCAGACCCGCACGCCCAGCTCAACCCTAGCAAGAACACACCGAGCGGCCACAGCCGACCGAACAGGCAGGCGCCGCCAACGATCACCAGAACAACAAGCCATCCGACCGACGGCAAGGCGGGGAGAAAACCCAGGCACAACAGCCCGAGCGCAAGCGCCAACATCCCTGTGCGCATAAGGTAGAGCTCCGCAACCGATCCACGCCCTCAGGCATAGCCCAGATGGCAGCAGGCGCCGCTCAACAATTGTCACAAACTCTAAACGAGGCTGAATGGGAATAAGGGCATACTCCCCGCTCAAACCCCCGGGGAGCCCAGATGCCGCGCCGACTCTTCAAACGCTACATGCCAGACCCGACGAGCATTCGCGAACACAAGTCCTTACGCTTTTTCGGCAAGCTGCTGCATGACCCGAACCTCTGGCATCTCAACCGCCATTCCGTCGCGAGGGCGATGGGCGTGGGCCTGTTCGCGGCGCTGATACCCCTCCCCCTGCAAATGCTGCTGGCCGCTGCGCTGGCCATTCCAGTCAGGGCCAACTTGCCGATTGCCGTCAGCCTGGTGTGGCTGACCAACCCCCTGACCATGCCCCCGGTGTTCTTCGTCACCTACATGACTGGCGCATGGCTGCTGCAGGTGCCGCCGCGCACGCTGCCGGAGGAGCTCACCTTCGAATGGATCACCGATCAACTGGCCACCGTGTGGCAGCCGTTCCTGCTGGGCTCGGTGGTGTGTGGGGTGGTATTGGGCGTTGCCGCGTATTTCACCACGCTGCTTTACTGGCGCTGGTGGATTGGCCGGCAGTGGCGCCGGCGCAAGGGGCGGTGCTCAGGCACGCATGCCGCGGCCACTGACCAGCAAGCGCACGCACAGCAGGTACAGCACCGCGGTGGCCACCAGCATGAACGTGATGGCGGTACCGATACTGATGTCCGAGACACCTAGAATGCCGTAGCGGAACGAGTTGACCATGTGCAGCACAGGGTTGGCCAACGACACGGTCTGCCAGAACGGGGGCAACAGGTTGATCGAATAGAACACCCCACCGAGGTACGTCAGGGGCGTCAGCACGAAGGTGGGCACAATCGAGATATCATCGAAATTGCGAGCGAATACCGCGTTCACGAAACCCAGCAGCGAAAAAATAGTAGCGGTCAGCAGCACCACGATGACCGTCACACCCAGGTGATGCACCTGCAGGTCGGTGAAGAACATCGACAGGATGGTAACGATGACCCCTACGGCCAGACCCCGCAACACGCCGCCCAGCACATAACCCACCAGAATGGTGTGAGGTGACACCGGCGACACCATCAGCTCTTCGATGGAGCGCTGGAACTTGCTGCCGAAAAAGCTCGACACCACGTTGCCATACGAGTTGGTGATCACCGACATCATGATCAGCCCCGGCACGATGTACTGCATGTAGGTGAAGCCGCCCATGTCGCCGATCTGCCGGCCAATCAGGTTACCGAAGATGACAAAGTACAGCACCATGGTGATTGCAGGCGGCAGCAGGGTCTGCGGCCAGATGCGCAGAAAGCGCCGCACTTCGCGGTAGACGATGGTGTTGAGGGCCACCCAGTTGGTGCGCAGCTCCACACTCATACGGCCACCTTCGACAGGTTTTTTTCTACCAGGGACACGAATAGCTCCTCCAGCCGGTTGGTCTTGTTACGCAGGCTTTGCACCTCGATGTTCTGCACTGCCAACTGGCTGAACAGCGCAGTGATGCCAATGTCCTTGTCTACCTGAACTTCCAGGGTATGCGGCGTCAGCAAGCGGCATGGGTAACCCTGCAATGCAGGCGCCGTGGCCAAATCCTGCTTGATGTCGAGAACGAAGGTTTCGACATGCAGCTTGCCCAGCAACTGGCGCATGCTGGTGTTTTCGACAATGGTGCCGTGGTCGATGATGCCGATGTTACGGCACAACTGCTCAGCCTCTTCCAGATAATGGGTGGTGAGGATGATGGTGATGCCCTTCTGGTTCAGCTCGGTCAAAAAGCTCCACATCGAACGGCGCAACTCGATGTCCACACCCGCCGTGGGTTCGTCGAGAATCAACAGGCGCGGCTCATGAATCAGCGCGCGGGCAATCATCAGGCGGCGTTTCATGCCGCCAGACAGCGACCGCGAGGGCACGTCGCGCTTGTCCCACAGGCCTAACTGCGTCAGGTACTGCTCGGCCCGCTGCTTGGCGATTTTCGGGGGGATGCCGTAGTAACCGGCTTGGGTCACGACGATATCGAAGCACTTCTCGAACTGGTTGAAGTTGAACTCCTGGGGCACAACGCCCAGGCAGCGCTTGAGGGCCGCCGGCTCGCGATCCAGGTCATGGCCGAATACATTGACGCTGCCGCTGGTCTTGTTGACCAACGTCGACAAAATACCAATGGTCGTGGATTTGCCGGCGCCATTGGGGCCGAGCAAAGCAAAAAAATCGCCTTCGGCAACATCCAGGTCGATGCCGTTAAGGGCCTGGAAGCCGTTACCGTAGGTTTTGGTCAGCTGCCGGATGGACAGGGCAGAACTCATAGCGGATCACTTACCGGAAGAGGGTCGAGGCACGCCGGGGCAGATCACCGGCGCAGTGGGTGCAGTTATGGTGCTTGGCCGGGCAGCCTAAGTACAGTTACGTGCATTGATAGTGACTATCAAGGAACACCAGGTGTTCGATCAAGTCAGTGCGCTCATGACGCCGGCCTGGTAGGCGGGGCGGGCTTTCAGGCGCTCGTACCAGCCTTGCAGGTGGCGCATGGGTGGGTGCTCCATGGGCATCTCGAACCACGCGTAGGCAAAACTACCCAACGGGATGTCACCCATGCCAATCTGCTGACCGGACAGGTAAGGCTGCTTGGCCAATGCTTCATCGGCGATGGTCAGCAGTTGGGCGCACTGTTTATGCGCTGCATTGATTGCCACCCAGTCGCGCTGGTCTTCTGGCGTGCGCAGCAAGCCCCAGAACAGTGGGCGGAACGGCGTGGCCAAGGACGAGGTCGTCCAGTCCATCCACTTGTCGGCCATCGCGCGCTCACGCGGATTCTCCAGATACCAGCCCTGTTCTGCACCATAGGCTGCGCACAGGTAGCGCACGATGGTGTTGGACTCCCACAGTGCCAGGTCGCCATCTTCGAGCATTGGCACCAGGCCATTGGGGTTGAGGGTACGGTACTGCGGCTCGTTGACCACACCGAAGGCGCCGCCCGCGTCGATACACCCGAAGTCCAGGCCCAGCTCATGGGCTATCCAAAGCACTTTGCGTACGTTGCTCGAGTTCTTGCGGCCCCAGATCTTCAGCATGGCAATGTCCTTGATGAATGCGCAGGTGATCCAGTCTACTGCAAGACAGCCAAGTAGCAGACTGAAACTCCCACCGCCACACCCTGTCACTGTTCTGACCCGGTCGTTCACAGCGTAGCGTCTAAGCTGTCTGGGACGGCTCAAGCCTTTGGTTCCAAGGAGGACCGATTATGTTGCTGTTGTGGTTGGTAGTGCTGATGATAGGTACGGCGTACCTGTTGCACAGGCGCATGGCGCCCCTGCAGATCCTGGGCATCACGGCGGGGTACGTGCTGCTGATGGGCATTTTCAGTAATGCCCCTGGCTGGCTGTTGGTGGTGCTGTGGCTCGTGCTGGCGTTGATGTCGGCCGTGGTAGCGCTGCCGCAATGGCGCCGCAAAGTGCTTACGGCGCCGGTGTTCGACTGGTTCAAGCGCACGTTGCCGCCCATGTCGCAAACCGAGCGCGAAGCGATCGACGCCGGCACCGTCTGGTGGGATGGTGAGTTGTTCAGTGGCCGCCCCGACTGGCGCACGCTGCTCGCCTATCCCGCGCCGACATTGACCGATGAAGAGCAGGCATTTATCGACGGCCCCACCGAAGCGCTGTGCGCCATGGTCAGTGACTGGCAGATCGGCCAGGACCTCGACCTGCCACCCGAGGCCTGGGCCCATATCAAACAGAACGGGTTCTTTGCCCTGATCATCCCCAAGGAGTACGGCGGCAAAGGGTTCTCCGCCTATGCACACTCCCAGGTGGCGATGAAGCTGGCCACCCGCAGCGGGGATCTGGCCTCAACGGTGATGGTGCCCAACTCCCTGGGCCCGGCCGAATTGCTGTTGCATTACGGCACCGACGAACAACGCAATCACTATTTGCCCCGGCTGGCCCGTGGTGAAGAAATACCCTGCTTTGCACTCACCGGCCCACTGGCAGGCTCTGACGCCGGGGCCATGCCCGACAGCGGCGTCATCTGCAAGGGCCAATGGAACGGGGAAGAAGTCATCGGCTTGCGCCTGAACTGGGAAAAACGCTACATCACCCTGGGCCCCGTCGCCACGCTGCTTGGGCTGGCCTTCAAAGCTTACGACCCTGACCACCTGCTGGGTGAGGACGAGGAACTGGGCATCAGCTTGGCATTGATCCCCACCGACACCCCGGGTGTGGAGATCGGCAAGCGCCACCTGCCGTTGGGCGCCGCCTTCATGAACGGGCCCAATAGCGGCAAGGATGTCTTCGTGCCGCTGGATTTCCTCATCGGCGGTCAGCAGATGCTCGGCAAGGGCTGGATGATGCTGATGAACTGCCTGTCGGTGGGCCGCTCTATCTCCCTGCCCGCCGTCGGGACGGGCGCGGCCAAATACACCAGCCTGGTGACCGGCCAATACGCCAACATCCGCGAACAGTTCAACGTGCCGCTGGCCGCCTTCGAAGGCATCCAGGAATCGCTGGCACGCATCGGTGGCAACGCCTGGCTGATGGACAGCGCACGGCTGCTCACCGCCAAGGCGGTCGACCTGGGCGAAAAACCTTCGGTGCTGTCGGCGATCCTCAAGTACCACCTCACCGAACGCGGCCGCGAATGCATCCAGCACGCCATGGACGTGCACGGCGGCAAGGGCATCATCATGGGCCCGAATAACTACCTGGCGCGCAACTGGCAAGGGGCGCCGATCTTCATCACCGTCGAAGGCGCCAACATCCTTTCACGCAACCTGATGATCTTCGGCCAGGGCGCGATCCGCTGCCACCCCTTTGTGCTCAAGGAAATGTCCGTGGCCGGCATCCAGGATCGCGAGCAGGCCCTCAAGGCATTCGACGATCTGCTGCTGAAGCATGTCCGCTTCGCCGTCAACAACGCCGCCAGCACCCTGGTGCTCGGCCTCGGCCTGGGACGGTTCGAGCGCAAGCCGGGGGATGCCCTGAGCCAGGGCTACTTCCGCGCTCTGGATCGCCAGGCGGCGGCTTTCGCCCTGCTGGCGGACCTGTCGATGATGCTGCTCGGCGGCGCACTCAAACGCCGTGAACGTCTTAGCGCGCGCCTGGGCGATGTGCTGAGCTACCTCTACCTGGGCTCGGCCGCGCTAAAGCGCTACCACGATCTAGGTTCGCCCGAATACATGCAGCCGTTGCTGCGCTGGGCGATGGAAGAAAGCCTGGGCAAGGCAGAGCATGCACTCGATCGCTTGCTCGACAACTTCCCGAACCGCGTCGTTGGCTGCGCTCTTCGGGTGCTGGTCTTCCCGTTCGGGCGGCGGTACACCGGACCGAGCGATGAACTGGACGCCGAGGTAGCCGCCTTGATTGGCCGCAGCAAAGGCGACCCGGCGCTGGAAGAGCTGCTCGCCGGTTGCTTCAGGCCGCAGGCAGAGGGTGATTCAGTGGCAGCGCTGCAGCGGGCCAGTGACGCATTAGAAGACATCGCGCCGCTTCGCAAGGCACTGAATCAGGCTGTCAGGGACGGAAAGTTGCGTGGCTCGATCGGCCAGCCTTTAATCCAGTCCGCCCTGGAGTCCGGGATTCTCACAGCAGACGAAGTGCACACACTACAACTGGCAGAACAGGCACGCCGCGTAGTCATCGACGTCGATGCATTCGACAAGGACGCATTACTGCCAACGGGCAGCGTTCGCTAAAAATAAACCCACGCCCGCCGCCATCGCCATGGCGACGGGTGCAGGGCTATATAGATCGTTTCACTGCAACGCCAACAGCTCATCAACGCTCAGCGGTGGAATGATGATGGCTGACCAGTACCACCGTACATCATCGTATTCAACAGCCTGGATCGCCGTGCAACCGCTGTACCCTTGGCTTGGCGTAAGAATCCCTTCCTGGGAGATCGCGCCATCACCCGCCAACACTTTCCACTCGATGTCCGCAGGGTCGACTGCCAACTCGTTGCCCCTTTTATCCACATAATGCAGGGTCAAACGCAAAGCGTCCCCCGCTTTACTCATGCGGAAAAAATGAGTGGTCGGCGTGTTATAGATTAAAAAGGCTGCACTTGCGGGGATGAAAGGACTGCGAGCATGGTACACGTCAAGGATATCAACACTGACAAGGCCAAGCTGGTTAGTCTTGAGCGCAGCACTGGTTGTTGTTTTACTGCCTTCGTCGCAGGCAAGGACAAGGGCCAAGGCAGGGGGCGGCTCATAGAATAATTCACCGTCCAACATCCGAACCACGCCATGCTGAGGTGTGCGCTGGCTGTGCCTGAATGAATTAGGCTTATAAGGTATATCTACCGTCAGCGGTATCGCTTGACCACCACGCTGGCTGATGACCATGGCCGGAATAAGCGCTAGGTTTCGCCTCATCGTCGGTGTGGGTGCGCTTGAGGCCTGCGCCATTACCAAACTGGACGCAAACTCCACCTCTATGATTTTATTATCAAGATCTTTTATTGACCTGAGGTGCTGAGTGCGATGTGGATAGATTATGTCAGGTAAATACAACAAATCATTTGGCAAATTTACACTTTCACTCGACACCGCACCGATGTTCCCCACCTTGGTATCAACATGACACAACACGTCCCCTGACCCAAGCAACGAACGCTCCCCCGCGACGCCACATGGCAATGCCGTCTGACTGGCGGGTGGTAGTTGACCTTGGCTACGGCCTGAAACGGCAAAATACAGAATAATCTTAGGCGCCCAACCTGACGACTCCAATACCACCCTGAACGTCGCGCCAGCAAGTAAATGGGAATAGTGCTGTTGCTGACTCAACCAACCCAGCGGACGCTCCGTTTCACGCATGCCATCATTGAATCTTGCAGCCAGTGCTGGGTCATCCTGGCCGTCCCGTATGAAATATAAGCGGGGTGGCGCCTGCCAACTCAACACGACATTTCCATCCACCCGATAACTGCCTAGCGTATTCCACAGCTCTGACTCCACTCCAACGGTCGCTTGAGACAAGTACACCTCGACCCGACGGACCTCCCTCACCTTTGCGCCCGGCTCTTTACCCAACAGCAGGTGTACAGCATTCGAAACGCGACGGCTCACTGACACATAACCTTGTCGATTGCCGCGAACACTGAACGCGAGTAGCGGCGCCGTCAGCTGACCGCTGAAAGCGAACCACTGCCTACCGGGCGTAATGACCATTTCAAAGGTTGATCGCTGGCTAGCTGAGCGTTGACTGAATTCCTCAGATGCCGTATTCACATGCTCCAGATAGCAACGTAAATACCCGCTCCACCCAAAGAGATCGTCAGAGAAAACACCTTCTTTTTCGCTCTCTTCAGCACTGTTCATAAATACGCCCGGGCAAATAATTACGCTGCCATTCAAAGCGTGCACTGAGTATTCGACAACTGGCAAAAATGCCAGGTAATGCCGCTTGTGCGGTAAGAAATTTACCCAAGCAGCCATCAAGCGTATGATCCTCCCCCCGTTCTGCTGACACCGAGGATCCCGGCATGGCCGATCATCACCTGGACTACCACCTGCGGTTGCTCCACCACCTTCGTACCATCCTGGCAGCAGTCGGTGAAGCCGATCAGGTCCCGGAAGAAAGTCACGTTCTGTTTCTCGAACGCTTCGACGAGCTGCTGACCGTGCTACCGCAAGCCCCCTTGGAAAGCCAGTACCTGGGGCAGGACTTGATCTGCCAGGTGATCCAGCGCTATCCACAAATCGCCCACTTGGTGCCGCGCGACCTGTTGTGGTTCTTTGCGGGCGACTGCCTGCATTTCATGCCCGACGAAGAACTCGACCGCTACCAACAACTGGATGAGCAGCGCCACGCCGCGCACGAAAACGGTGAAGACTTCGACTGGCACCTGCAAAAACACCGTCTCGGTCTTTTAGCCACAGCGGCGCAAACGCCGCAATGATAGACGCCACGTAGAAAAAACCCAGGCCGGGTCGAGCATTGAACCTACATAAATGGCCTGCCCGTTTGCCTATGATCGTTGGCGCTCAGGCGTTTGTTCCTTACCAGGAGCAATTGCCCGGGTGCTGCGTTGTACGACGCAGTCAACTTTCTCGGCAATATGGATAGTTCGATGAAAAGCAAATTCCTTGCAGTAGCGCTCACCTGTGTCACTGGTACGGCATTCGCCGCGCCAGAGATCGGCGTGGTGAATTTCAACGGCAGCGTTTACGCGGGCGGGCCCTGCCCGATCGAAGTGGTGAATCCGGGCGGCGGAATTGGTACACCCGTGCAGTTGGGGCACTTTCCAAGCACCTACTTCGACGCCGTAGGCGCGACGTCCAAAAAGATGGAGTTCACCCTCAAAGTCACCCCTACACCGGGCGTTTGCGTCATCAATCCAGGTACGGAGGTTAGCGTAGCCTTCGATTCCAGAGGCGGTGCCACAGGGCCCAAGAGCGACTTGTACAAGTTGTCATCGGGCGGAACCCCGGACCTGGGAATCGCGATCTTCGATGCCGACGATAAAAAGTTAGCGCCTCTGGATGATTCGCGAAAGTATCCGCTTTTTGAAAACATCCCTACCCACATGGCCTTCTATGCGCAATACGAGGCCATCAAGGTTCCTGTGACTGAGGGCGCTGCCCAGGCAGATGTAGGCTTCACTGTCGCACTGCCTTGATCTCAGTTCCGGGTGCTCCAACACCCGGATCCTACACTTTTGAAACGTGGACTTTCCATGCCCTCCCTCTATCAAAAACGCTGGCTATGGGGAAGCGCCCTGTTCGCCCTTGTCGGCATACCTTGCACTGCACAGGCAGCACTGATCACCAATCAGACCCGGATCATTCATGGGAGCGATAAAGCGAGCAGCTCGATCAACGTCGCGAACCCCAGTACCCGCACGTACGCAGCACAAGCCTGGGTCAATACAGAAGCTGACGACATCACGACGCCGACACCATTGCTGGCATCGCCCTCCCTTTTTCGCCTGGCGCCGAATGAAGAACAGATCGTAAAAATCAATCGGCTGCCCAACGACCTGCCGCAAGACCGCGAGTCCCTTTTTTTCCTCAACGTCCAGGAAATACCCCAGGTCGAAGAAGACATGCAGGACAACGCGCTTACCATCGCCCTGCGCACACGCTTGAAAGTTTTCTATCGCCCCAGCCAGCTCAAGGGCCAACCGCAAGATCACCTCAAGCAGCTCGATTGGTCCCTGCAAAAAGAGGGTGGGCAGTCTTATCTGGTGGTGAACAACCCGTCGCCTTACCACTTCACGTTCGGCCGGGTAGAGATCGATGTGAACGGCAAAAAAAATCGAGTGGAAACCAAAGCCATGGCGATGCCGATGAACCAGCAGCGTTACAAGCTGGAGTTCCCCGTGCCGCCCGCGACGTCAACACTGACCTTCACAACCATCAACGACTATGGCGGCAGCACCACCGCGATAACAGTGCCACTGCACGATCACATCGAACCTTGACCTGGTAAAGGACTATCTCATCACCAGTTCCAGGCGTTCGAAATTGTGTTCAGACGGCCATGTTTGTCCGGCATCGAAGCTGACCGTGACCTCAATGAAAAACAGTTGCCCGACGGGAAGCTCATCCAGAAAAGTCAGGGGGACTGTGACGTCTCCTGCCTTGCCGATACCATCCTTGACCTCATCGGAAGTTACCGCATGATTGTCAAGGAGTTGGTGTCGCTTCCCTCCTGCACCGATGACTACGATATTGACTCGCTGATCGACCCCGATCAGCTTCCACTTATCCAGTGTCAAGGGGGGGTCGAACGTGTACCGAGCTCTGTCGAAGGTGCCACCACTCAGCCCAGCGAGCCTGGGGATGGGCAAGCTGGTCATGGGTATCGGGATGACCTTGAGCCTGCGTGATTCCGAACACTGAAGCTGACCGCGCACCTCGACGTCGTAATAGACGGACACGACCTTGCCGCTCATTGCAGCCACATTGCGAGCCGGGATGGTGAATGTGCGCAAGCCCGCCTGGCCATTGAACCGGTTACTGCGGAAAAGCTCCGGATCTCCCCATTGCAAGCCGAATGCCTCACCAGCACGAATGTCGGCGTCCTGGGGAATCTTCACCGTGATGGACGCCCCGACCTCCACGAGATTCAGAGAGACATCCCGCCCGGAGCCTGTGGCCGCGGGAATTTCAGGCAGGGGCAAAGCGCGTGGCGCCGGCTGCGCCGCGATGGTCAATGTCTGGGGTAAAGCGTCGCTGCTGAGATTACCCGCCCTGTCGCGGATGGCATAGAACACGTAACGCGGCCCGTCCCCCCGCTCACGAATGAGGCTGCCAGGGATGTCGATGATCAACGGCTTGCCAAGATCTTCCTGGCTCAGCGTTCGTTCCCCCGCCAGCAATGGCGAAAAGGGCTCGATGTTCCAGTAATAGACAATGGTGTCACCGGGTGCCGGCACATCGTAATCGGGCACCTGCGCATGGAGCACATCGCCGTGATCCTCCAGGTAATCGGCGTTCACCTCACTTCCGACCAGCTCCGGAAACACCAATTGGCCTCTGTTCGCCCCCAACACCGGTGGCTGCCTGTCGAGAGTGAGCACCAGCCTCTCAGAATCGGCGACCGAGCCGTTGTAAAGTTCCACCGTGTAGTTCACGATCGCTGACCCGTGATTGAGGAACGCCACCGGCACCTCGATATACAGGTCATCTGCTGGCACGCGTGCAGTCCAGCGTTTCCATCCCGCCTCCACGCCGTTCCAGTACAGTCTCAGCGTTTCAGGTCGCTCAGGGCTGGGCCTTGAAGAAAGCCACATCGGTACCTCAATGCGCAGTGGAGCGGACAAAACGCTCACCGGCAGCAAGTTCGGGTCCGCGCCAGGAATGTCTTCAAGTGCATCTGGGGCGCTGGCGGGCGGCAATGGCCTCGCCTGTTGCTCCGGCAGTTCATGGCTGACCATTCTGTGCTCCCTATGACGTAGCGGCAAAAAGAAAAAGGGGCGGGGAGTACCCCGCCCCTCTGCTACCAACTGAAACGTAATCCCACGTTGGCGCCCCAAGGTTGCTCGACGCGCCCACCGCTGGCGTAGTCGAAATCGGCATGCAGTTGCAGGCGGTCGTTAAATGACACTGCGACACCCGTACCGATCTCCCCCCGAGAACCCGACACATCGTTGTTGAAACGGTTGGCGTTGACCTTCACTTCGTTGTCGTCCACGAATTCATGCGCATACGCCAGCCGTACATAAGGCTGCACATGACGCCCCTCGCTCAACGTAAAGGTCTTGCCCAGGGTGACCCCGGCCTTGCCCAACAGCGAACGGGTATCGTCGCCATTGGCCCGCATGCCGTTATCCAAACGATAATCCTTGCCCTGTATGGTCGCAGCGGACCACTGCGTGTAAGGTTCGATGAAGTAACCCTGAGCCAATGCGAGGTGGCGACCGAACTCGATTGAAACGCCTGCGCCAAGGTTGTCATAGCGGCCCTTGGTACGCGCACCGTCACTGAGCGTGACTTTCGAGTCGTTGGCAAAGCGGTTGGCTTTCACCACACCGTCGAAGTAGTAGCCGCTTTGAGCATCAAGCCACGTGGTGTAGAGCCCGAGGTAGTAACTTTTGACCTGAGCGGAGGCACCACGGGACATGTTCAGGTCCGATGTGCTGTGGCCCGCCATGACGCCGATCAACCATTGGCCATCGCCCGCCGACAGCGGCGCATCGGCACCCAGCGAGAAGCCCTGCTGGGTCTGCGTGTAAGCGCTGCCGGCGGCACCATCGACGTTGTACTTGTTGCCATAGGCGCGCCCCCACGCCCCCGCTTTGCTCTCGTTCAAACGCAACTCACCCATCCGGCTGCGCAAGCTGGTGAGTTCGCCATACCAGACGGTCGGCGCGGTATTGAACAGTGCCAGTACCGATTCCGTGCCTGGGCTGATGAGCTTGCTCGCCCCATCCAGAAACCAGTCGTTGCCACGCTGCACCAGTTCGTAGGAGAAGGTCCCGACATCGACCGGCCCATTGAGCAATGCAAAGGAGGCATCACCCGCTGCCGTATGGATCAGGTGCACATCGTTCTCGGTGACAGGGTCCGCGCCGCTACTGCCCACCAACAGGGTGTGGTTGCCCGTCGCGGTACCCACGTCCAGGAAATCGGTCTGCCCCGTGCTGAAATCGGCGTCCATGATGAAGGTGCCATTACCGGACAGCGAGCCTAGCGACAAACGCTGATACTGGTCGGCCTCACCGAAGCGGACAGCGCCACCGCTCAGGGTCAGCGCCCCGACCTGACTGTCCTCGACCATGGTCCAACGGGCCTGGTTGGCCAGCGTCAGACCCGCGACGTTTTCCAGGCGACCGGTAAGGCTGGCCTGGTTGTCCAGGGCAAGGTTCGCCGTGGAGCCGGTCTGCACGCGTACATCGCCAACCAACTGAGCGCCGTCGACCTGCAAGGTGGCGTCAGAGTTGGCAACCACGTCGAGCAACACCCCATTGCTGCCCTCCAGGGTTGTACCGGGGCCGACAAGGATGCTCGCTTTGGCGGGGTCGAGCAGCTCTTCCCCGACCACGATCGCCGAACCATTCAATCCCTGAACGCGAGTATTGACCAACCGCACCTGGGCCGCCTCGTCGAAATCGGCATCGCCCTGGATGCTCAAGCCGGCGTTGGCGCCCGTCAGCGTACTGCCCTGGGCGCTCAATACACCATTACCGAACAACTCCACCGCGGCAAACTCACCGTTGCTCACCACTGTGCTATTGACCAAGTTCAGCGTCGATGCCCCTGAAACCAGAGCACCGCCCTGCCCGCCCTCGATACGGCTGTCGCTGACGGTAGCGGTCGAGCCTGCAGTGCCAACGCGCTGCAAACGCAACCCCAGGCGATCGCTGATGATACGCGTGTCATTGCCAATGGCCGCCTGCGCGCCCGCCCTGAGCATGATGGCATCGGCGCCCGAAGCGTTCACCGTGGTGCCTTGCAGGTTCAATCGCGCGTTATCGCGCGCATCGATACGCTCGACGCTAGCGCCCGTCGCGTTCAACGTCGCGCCGGGATTGAGCACGTAGCGGTCCAGCGCAGTGGTTTCGTCGATGGTGAGGGACTCATCCACCACGGTCACAGCACCCGCCGGACCGGCGACCAGCAAAAATGCCGAGGTCCGGAGGATGGCGCGAGCCAGCGGCGCAAGGGTGAAAGTGCGTAAAATCGCCATTAGGCTAATTACCTCAGGTTATAGAAAGGGATCGGCCACCCGGGCCTTTTGCCCACAAGCGTACGATCCACTCTCCTAAATTCCTGTAGGAAAAGTCAGATCTATTGATGCAACCCGATAAATGTCAGGGCGAAGGCAGCGCACAGCTCCCACCCGCATCATGCATGGAGACATAGACCTCTTCTTCTTTCGACGACCCTGGCTTGCCGTTCAGCGTGAACTCAAACCGCACATAACCATAGCCATCCCGGTCATCCTCATCAGCCTCATAAATCGGCAGAACATAATCCACATAAGGGATGCGCCAGATGAACCCCTTCAGCGTCTCCGCATCCAGCGTCACCTCTTCCTCATGCCCAGCCTCCGGAATTGGCGTTTTGTCTAATTCGGTGGTCGCTCGCCAGATCATCTTGATCGTGTCACCCGCAGCTAGCCCCCATTGCGAAAGCTCTGCGACGACAACGCGGATGGCAGGATCATCCGCATGCGGTGGATCACTCCAGATCGCTTCACAACGCAACATGCCGTTACTCGCTTTGCCGTCGAATTGCGGAGCATCAGGCACGACGACGACAGCGTCCACCACCACGGGCGTTTCCTCAGGTCGCGCAGCATTGGGGTTCGACCCACGCCTGATTTCATAATGCATGGGCACGGTTCTGTTACCGGTTGAAAGAATGTACGCCCACGGAATGCTCAGCGAGATTTCCGTACCGATCTCAGCAGCGGTGAGCGGATGGTCGGCCTCGGCAACATGCACGCCATCCCAATACAGCGAGACCACATCCTTGTCAGCGAACGCCGCATCGATCTCGATCAGCACGTCAGCAGGTTGGCCTGCATCGGTGTCGATCAGCTCGTTCTCTTTCTTGGAATTTCGACCGAATACCTTGGCGGGAAGCATGTCTGGATTGATCGGCTCCGGCCAGTCGGGGTTGCCAGGGCCAAATCGCTCCAGATTGACCTTCACATCGATAGTGGGGTTGGGCTTGGTCAGCAGGACAGTACCGCGGCGTACTTCGTATGCCACTTTGGCGACCTTTTCACCTTGAGCGGAGGGTCCACCGTATTCCGTAAGGATATCAAGCGCGCTGACACTGAATTGCAACGGAAAGGTGTCCGATCCAATGGCACGCCACTCACTGGTAGCACTGCCCCACAGTACACGCACCTCGTCAGAGGCCTTGTGATTGTCGAACCGCAGAACGTCCACGACAACACCCAACGCGACGTCGGCCTGATCGATCAGTCCATCCGCCGCCAAGTCCACTACCGGCAAGGCAAATGCGGTTGGGAAAGCGCCCAGTGCAACACCGACCTGAACGGGCTCGGACACGTGGGAGAAGTTGCCGGCCTTGTCGATGAGCACGTAGAAAACCGATATGCCACCATCACCCGTCGCCTCGATATGGGCCTGCGGTATATCGAGGGTCTGGGCTGCTGCCGAATTAAGGACCGCCGTGGCGGCGGGAGGCGTTTTCAGAGGGTCTTCCGGAACCTTGGCCAGCCAAAAGACACGAACCGTGTCCTTTTCCGCCCAGTTAGGGTTGGCCGGAATAGTCACCTTGACTTTGTCTTTGTTGGCCTCGAGCACATCGGTAATGGCGGGAGGCGCAGGAGGCACATCTCCGTAATAAGGATCCATGCGGTCGAAGATCAATGCCAGCGGCTCGGAAACCTTGACCGATCCATTGAAGGCTATTACTTCGTAGACAAAAGCATGCCTGCCCTCCGCCATGGCGTCCAGCAGCGGTTTTTCAATCTTTGCCGGAATGGGAAAGTCAGCCTCATCCGCCCGAGAGTACTCACCGCTGAACAGTTCGTCCTCCGACCCCTCGACATGAAGAACGACCGTGTCCTTGCGTCCGCTCAATGCCCATTTCGGAATGGACAATACAAAATCATCCCCGCCTTCTTTCAATACAGCGCGCCACACCGTGTTATCTGCCGGGTCTGCCAACAGCGCTGGATCGATGGAGGGCGCAACAAGGTTATCATCCAACGAAACTTTTGCCCGTGATTTACGCGCCATGGCGCGCGCCTGTTGCGGAGTCAATAATGGCTTGAGCATATCTACACCTTCCCAAAAATAGAATGTGAAATTAACTAAGTTAGCCACCCACCAGTCATGCCCATTTCGTCATCACTGCGGCACAAGCACAACTGGCATTTCTATCAGGTTGACGTTGCGACAAACCGTGCTACTTGAAGGCTTCTCCGGAGTCACTGCCTTGACTGACCAATCGACCCAACGGATCGTACCCGTACGCGGACAGCTGCCCCTGCGCTGGATCCGCCACATTGCACAATTGGCCTAGCGCGTTATATTCAAGTACACGCCCGGCTTCATCCTGGGTCATATTGCCGTCGGCGTCGTAGGACAACGTAATGTGTTGAGGATAATCCGGGTGCGTATTCTCGATACTGCTCAATTGTGCCGGATCGGTGTTATCGAACCGGTACGTGGCCATGTTGTTGCCTCCAGGGAAGACCGTTTGTACATGGGTAATATTATCGAGCGCATCGAGGCGGAACAGCTGCCGCTGAATAACTTTTCCGTAGGGATCTACAGGTGCATAGGCAGCGTCTGGTGCAGTGCAGGTATAACGGGTCAGCCGCCCGCGACCGTCGTAGTCATAGACTTCATGGCGCAGCAGGGTGTCTTCTGCTTTCAGGTACTTGTCCGACAGCGCGTCGGTGACATGGTAATCCTGAGTGAGCGTCTGCGGTGCTCCATTGATATCGAAATGGCGACGGCACTCCCTACCGAATTCATCGTAGTCCAGTGTGGTGGTGAGGTATTGATCGTCCTCCGACGTGTGGGTACGGCTTAAACGGCCGAGGGCATCGTAGTCAAATTCCGCCGTGAGCGTTCCTAACCCGGTCTTTTCGAGGCGACCGGCATTGTCATAGTGATAGGCCTGGACATCGCCGTTGACGTCCGTGTAAGACAGCGCCCGGCCCAGCAGGCTGGTAGCGTGGTACATGGTGTAGGCCTGGCCGTCTTGCACCCGCGTCTCCACCTTCATTTCGCCGGTGCTGAAATACCCACGCTCGAGCTGCAGCCCTTGCTCCTCACACCTGAGCAAGCGGGCATTGTCGCTGTCGAAGACATAAGTAGCCTGCGCTTGCGAGCCGCGTATATGGCGTACTCTCGGCTCGTCGGTCAATTGAAGCGAGTATTCGTAATCGATGTATTGCCCGGACGGCGTCAGCGTTGACATGGGCTGACGCTGGCCCGGCGCGTAGAAGTGCAAACGTCGGCGACCACCGGTGATGGATTCGACCAGCCTGTCGAGGCCATCGTACAGTTGTTCTCCCAGGACAATGCCAGCGGCGCTGATCAAGCTAGGCAAGTCTTCCGTGCTGTGCGCGGCATAGTCGCGGTGCACCACCACGTTGTCCGCCAACGTCTCATCCACCAGCCGGTCGAAGGCGTCATACGCGTAGCGTTTGGTCTCCTTCCTGGCATCGACCTCACGGACCTTGCGTTTGAGGCCGTCATAGAACGTCTGCTCGTCACTGTACGAGCTACCTTCACGTGTGAAACGCTCGACTCTCACCGGCAGTTTGAAGCGGTTCAGCCAGGTCTGAATCACGGCGCTCTTGTGACTGCCATCGGTGGACTGGCTCCAGGCCGTCTGTATCGGCCCTGACGATTCAGCCGTGCCGATCGGGTCAGTCTGCTCGTAATGGCTGACGCCATCCGGGCCTGTCTCGCAACAGGCCTTTCCCCAGTTGTCGAATTTATAGCGAGTGACCAGTTCAAGCACGCGGCGTCGCTCGGGCTCATCGTAATCGAGCCAATCGTATTCGGTCTGCGCGATCTGATTGCCCAGGCAGTCATAGGCCGCGCTCAGCACCGGACGATAGTTCTGAGCCGCTGCCGTCGAGGCATTATCGGCGTCCTGACGTTCCCGGCTGACTTCGCGATTCAGGCCATCGACCCAGCTGCGTGTAGCCACATTCTTGACATCGATCAGGGTCTGCCCTGCCCTGCCACCCGCTTGTGACACCAGGGTATAAGCGTAACGACGTGACGAGGTAAATTGAGGGTCGTTCGGGGCGACCGTTTCCTTGGTCACTCGCCGTAGGGCGTCGTACTCGTAAGCGATCTCGACGTCATTATCATCCCGATCAAGCAACGGCTGGCCGATCAGTACCGATTCACGCCGGGTCAAGGTTTTGCAAGCATCCCGCACGCTGCCGTCCGGCAGGGTCGTACCATGGTCGAATCCAGTGATGGTCTGAATCGTCTGCAGCACGTGGTGTCCGACCTTGGGATCTTTTTCGTACTTATGGCAGACCGTGGTTTCCAGCCCGCCGACACTGTGAACCCGGGTTTCGAGGCGTCCATGCAGCAGCGCGACATCAGGTTGGTCCAGATACCGGTAGTGGATGACCTGCAGTGTATCTCGTTGCTGGCCAGTGATCTGCGCTTGCTCCTCCTTAACCATCAGCAACCCTGGCGGTGCACTGCTGCTGGCGACCACACTCAGTGCCTGATAACGATAGTGCGTGCTCAAGGTCTGCGCGCCCGGCAGCGCCTCGCCAAGCGGATGTGCGGTGTCGGTACGCAAATGCCGCGAGAACCCGTAAGGGTCGGGTGGGCAGTTCCAGGGCGTGGGCGCACCCGGCTCGTCGCTCGGCTCGCCGGCGGCCGGGTACCAG
>NZ_JACVVF010000041.1:0-43802 GCF_016648095.1 Pseudomonas sp. S32 | reverse complement strand
CAACCAAGGGCATGACGTGATTGTTGTGGTGGCTCGCAGATCGAGCGCCGCGCGGGCGGCGCTCGGTCTCATAGGCGAAACCAGCAGGTGCGTGGGCTGGAGGCCACCCTGCAGGTACGCCTGTTCGAGCGGTTGCCACGCGGGCTCGGGCTGACCGATGCAGGGCGTGCCTATAGCCACAGCGTGCGCAGCGCCCTGGCCATGATCGACGATGCAACACGGTCGCTGCGGCCGGCGGCCTTGCACCTTACGGTCAGCGTGACCCCTACGTTCGCCTCCAAATGGCTGATCCCACGGTTGGGCCAGCTTGCAGAGCTACACCCCGGGATTGACCTGCGGGTACTGGCCACTGACCGGCTTTCACATTTTCATACCGATGGCGTGGACCTGGCGGTGCGCTACGGTCGCCCGCCATTTGGCCCTGGGCTGGAAACCCTGCTGCTGATGGAGCAGCCCATTGTTGCCGTGGTGAGCCCGGGGTTGCTGAGCGAAAACGGGCCGCCAGAGACGTTTGCCGCGTTGCAACGCTACGTGGCATTGCACGATGCGCATGACTTCTGGCCTTCGTTTTGCGCCACGGCATTCCCCGGCCACCCGCCGGCCGCTGCCCGATCAGTGCGTTTCAACCAGACCTCGCTGGCTATCGAGGCGGCGGTGGGCGGGCAGGGCATCGCGTTGGCAAGTTACGCGTTTGTCTGCGACGACATTGCCGCCGGCAGGCTGGCGTTGGCGCTGCCCCAGCAACTGCAGCTGGACAAGGCGTTCTATCTGGTCTGGCCGCGCAAGGGCCAGCCTCACCCTACGTTGCAGGCGGTGATCGACTGGTTGCAAACCGAAGCAGGCGATAGAAAATCTACTGCCTAGCCCAGTGCCGGCTGCCTACCTGCACCTTGGTATCGCTGCTACCGTGAGTTCACGCATTTCCCGCGAACCACTGGAGGCAATATGGCAACTGAAAAGGTAGCGATCATCACGGCAGGCGGTAGCGGCATGGGCGCAGCGGCAGCCCGCCGGCTTGCCGCCGACGGTTTCAAGGTCGGCATCCTGTCGTCATCTGGCAAAGGCGAGGTATTGGCTGAGGAGCTGAATGGCTTCGGCATCACTGGCAGCAACCAGTCGGTCGATGACCTCCAGCGCCTTGTCGAGGGAGTGGTGCGCAAGTGGGGCCGCATCGATGTACTGGTCAACAGTGCCGGCCATGGCCCCCGGGGGCCGATACTGGACATCAGTGATAACGACTGGCACCTCGGCATGGATACCTACCTGCTCAATGTGATCCGCCCCACGCGGCTGGTGACACCGGTGATGCAGCGTCAGCAAAGCGGGGTCATCATCAATATCTCCAGCGCCTGGGCCTTCGAACCCAGTGACCTGTTCCCCACCTCGGCGGTGATGCGCGCGGGCCTGGCTGCCTTCAGCAAGATCTACGCCGACACCTACGCCGCCGACAACATTCGCATCAACAATGTGTTGCCAGGCTGGATCGACAGCTTGCCCGCCACCGATCAGCGCCGCGACAGCGTGCCACTCAAGCGTTACGGCAGCAGCGATGAGATCGCCGCCACGGTCGGGTTCCTGGCCAGCGACGGCGCCGCCTATATAACAGGCCAGAACATCAAGGTGGATGGCGGGCTTACCCGCAGCGTCTGAAACTGCAGTTGAACGATGCGTCAGGCCCAGCCACTAACCGTAGGTCAGGGCAACCGGCAATCGGGCGCCTAATTGCATGAGTATGCTTGATGCTTTCTCATAGCAGGACTAATACTAAGGTACTGCCGGAGAGGGACGATCATGCAGACGCGCTTCGTTGTGGTTCCCGCTGTACCGTTGATACGAGAAATACACCCACGACGCATCGGCTTTCCATCCGCACTGGGGGAAGGGTATGACCTCTACGATACCCAGGACAAAATACGGCTGAGCCTGAACCTGCCCACCCGCGCGCAGGCGGAGTACGAGTGCACGTGCCGCAATGGCTGTGTGGAAACTGAGGGCCGAACCGGCAGCGACTAAAGGCTGCCGGGGGCCGTAGGTCAGGCCAGGTAACGGTGGTAGTAGTCCAGGGTTGCGAGGTTCTTGTCCTTGGCTTCGAACATGATGTCGAACCACTGGGTGAACTGCAGCGCGTAGCGGTTGGTCCAGTCGTTCCACATCATTGCGCTGTGGGCATACAGGTCGCGCTTGTTCACCTGCGCCAGCAACTCGTCCATCACCAGTTTGCGCTCGGCGGTGAAGCCCAATGCCTGCAGGTGCTCAGGGGGTTGCGAGTAGTGCATCGTGGGGCGCACACCGCGCCAGCTGTCGATCACCCGCGCCACCCGTGGGTCGGCGGGGTCGATGTAATCGCCCTCGTGGATCCAGCAGTGGTGGATATCCAGCACCACCGGTGCCAGGTCGGCCAGTGCCAGGCAAGCGTCCAGGCCATAGGTTTTTTCGTCGTTCTCGAACGTGATCACGTTGCGCGCCACCTGGGACAGCCGCGGCCATGCATGCCGGATGCCTTCACCCCCCAGGCGGCCTGCAATGTGGATATTGCATTTGAAGTCCTGGAATACCTTGCCGTAGCCCATCATGCGGATCATGTCTGCATGGTATTCGAACTCGGCCAGGCTGTTCTCCACCACCTCCGGGCGATCCGAGCCTAGCACGCAGTACTGGCCAGGATGGAACGACAGCCGAATATCCTGCTGACGCGCCAGGGCGCCGATCGCCGCAAACCGCTCAGCCATCAGCCCCTGAAAATCGGCTTCCTGGTACACATGCGCCACGCTGGGGTGGCTGTACAACGGCAACAGGTCACTGCTCAGCCGCAACATGCGCAGGGCAGGGGGCAGCTCGCTGACATAGGCCAGCAGCCGAAGCTGGGCGTCGAGGTTGTGCTGCACCAGTTCGAGCAGTTTGGCGCGGGCCGCCTCCTGGCTGGCCCCGCTGACCCAACGCAAGGTGGTGGTACGCGGGTTGAACGTGCGTTCGATGGTTTCCAGCGCCTTCACCGCCAGGCTGCGGTGAGGGTGCCGGTACATGCAGGCAAAGCCCAGGCGTGACATGGGGATGCTCCAGAGGGCCCAGCCCGTTCAGATCAGTTTGTCCAGCGTGATGGGGAACTCACGCACACGTTTGCCGGTGGCATGGTAGATGGCATTGGCCACCGCTGCCGCCACCCCCACCACGCCGATTTCACCCACACCCTTGGAGCCCAGCGCGTTGACCACGCGGTCGTCTTCCTCGACGAAGATGACGTCGATGTCGCCGATGTCGGCGTTCACCGGCACATGGTACTCCGCCAGGTTGTGGTTGAGGATGCGCCCCAGGGCATGGTCGGTCTGGCTTTCTTCATGCAGCGCCATGCCTATGCCCCAGACAACGCCACCGAGTATCTGGCTGCGTGCGGTTTTGGGGTTGACCACGCGCCCGGCCGCCACCGCGCTGACCACTCGGGTAACGCGGACCGTGCCCAGGTCGTCGTCCACCTGCACCTCCACGAACACGGCCGAGTGGGTAGCGGTGGAGTAGGGCTTGCGCTTGTCGTCCGGGTTGGCTTCGACCTGCACCTCCAGGCATTGCTGCGGGTCCACGGCCAGCAGCTCAGCCAACGGGACCGAGTGCTTGCCGGCCTTCAGCTGGCCGTTTTCAAGGGTGAAAGCGGTATCCGCTTCGCTTGCCAACTCAGGCCGCTGCTGGCGGACACGCTCGATCAGCCGCTCGCGTAACGTCAGGCACGCCTGGCGTACCGCAGAGCCAACCGAAGACACGGTGAACGAGCCCCCTTGCAACGGCGCGGCAGGCAACGAGGAATCGCCCAGTTTGAAGGTCACGTTCCCTACCTCGATACCCGCGGCATCGGCCGCAATCTGGGTCATCACCGTGTACGTACCCGTGCCGATGTCAGTGGTCGCACTGCTGACAGTCAGGTGCCCGGTGCTGTCCAGGCTGGCCTTGGCACTGGCCTTCATCTGCATGGCCTCCCACACACCACCCGCCATGCCCCAACCGATGCGCTGGTTACCGTCGCGCATGGACCCGGGCGTGGCCTGCCGCCGGGCCCAGCCAAAGCGTTCGGCACCCTGCTCGTAGCAGGCAAGCAACTCCTTGCTCGAGTAGGGCTTGCCCTCGTTGCCATTGTGGCTGGCGAAGTTGCGCTTGCGCAGTTCCACCGGGTCTAGCCCGGCGGCACTGGCCAGTTCGTCCATCGCGCACTCCAACGCCAGTACTCCGGAGCCTGCGCCTGGGGCGCGCATGTCCAGGGGTGTGTAGACATCCAGCGGCGCCAGGCGGTAGCTCAACGCCACGTTGTCACACTGGTACAACATGCCGCTCCATTCCACCAGGTGTTCGGTGAAGTCTTCGAAGCGCGATGTCTGGCCGATGGCATCGTGCCCGATGGCGACCAGGGCTCCGTGTTTATCCACGCCCAGGCGCAGGCGTTGCTGGGTGCGTGGGCGATAGCCGAAAGTGAACATTTGCTGGCGCGTGAGGGTGAGACGCACCGAGCGCTTGAGGTGCAGCGCAGCCATCACCGCCAGGGGCAGCTGGTACTGCGGGCGCAGGCCGGAGCCGAACGCGCCACCGACGAAAGCCGCTTTGACCCGCAGCTTGTCTTTGGGCAGCCCGAAGACATTGTGCAGGTATTCCTGGCAATTCTGCGTGCCCTGGGTTTTGTCGTGGATGACCAGGCTGCCGTCGGCCTGATAGCACACCGTCGAGGCGTGGGGCTCCATGGGGTTGTGATGCTCGTTGGCGGTCAGGTAGGTCACGTCCACCTTGGCATCGGCCCCCGCGAAATGCCCTGCAAAATCACCGCGAGGTTCTGGTGTTTCGGCGGGGGCTTCGTGGGTTTGCTGTAGCGCAGCGAGCAAGTCGGATTGATGCGCTTGCTGGCTGTACTCAATGGTGACGAGTGAGCCGGCGTAGCGGGCCAGCTCCAGGGTGTCTGCAATCACCAGCACCAGCGGCTGGCCGCTGTACAGTACGCGCTCATTGAACAATGGGCGGAAGGGCGAGCCTTCGGCGGCGTCGTCGTCGCTGTAGTCGTCATCGTAGCTGGACACGTGCGGGCGGTTGGTATGGTCCAGCACGGCGATCACGCCGGGCACTTGCAGGGCCTTTTCGCTGTTCACCTTCACCACCCGTCCACGGGCGATGGTGCTGGACACCACGCTGGCATGCAGCAGGCCTTCTTGCGGGTGATCGGCGGCATAACGGGCCTGGCCGGTGACTTTGGCCGCGCCGTCCACGCGGTCCATGGGTGTTCCCACGACACTGTTCATTGCATACCCCCCTGGCTGTTGTCGGCTGCGCAGGCCTCGCTCAGTGCGCGGATAATGGCGTTGCGCGCAAGCGGCACTTTGAAGCCGTTCTGGGCAAGCGGTTTTGCCGCCTGCAGCAGGGCATCGGCAGCGTGAGTGAACAGCTCGGTACTGGCGGGTTTACCCTGCAACAGGGCTTCCACTGCCGGGTCTCGCCATGGCTTGTGTGCGACACCACCCAACGCCAGGCGCGCCTCGCGAATAACCCCGTTCTCGATCTGCAACGCAGCCGCCACCGACACCAGGGCGAAGGCATAGGAAGCCCGGTCACGCACCTTGATATAGCGGCAATGCGCTGCAAACGGTTCAGCGGGCAGCTCGATGCCGGTGATCAACTCATCCTGGGCAAGCTGGTTGTCACGCTGCGGCGTGTTCCCAGGCAGGCGATGGAAATCGGCAAACGGTATTTGCCGCGCCCCTGCGGGCCCGTGAACGTGCACCACTGCCGCGAGTGCGGCCAGTGCCACGCACATGTCCGAAGGGTGTGTGGCTACGCAGTCGTCACTGGCGCCAAGGATGGCGTGCATACGATTGAGGCCTTGGCGCGCGGGGCATCCGCTGCCTGGCTCGCGCTTGTTGCAAGGGGTCCCGGTGTCGTAGAAGTAATAGCAACGGGTACGTTGCAGCAGGTTGCCGCCGGTGCTGGCCATATTGCGCAGCTGCGGGGACGCGCCGGCCAGAATGGCCTGGGCCAGCAAGGGGTAGCGCGCTTCGACAAGCGGGTGCCAGGCCAGGTCGGCGTTGCTGACCAGCGCGCCGACCATTACGCCACCTTCGGGGGTTTCCTCGATCGCCTTCAGGGCCAGGCCCGTGATGTCGATCAGGTGTTCCGGGCGCTCGACGTTTTCCTTCATCAGGTCGACCAGGTTGGTGCCCCCGGCAATGAAGCGTGATGACGGGCCTGCAAGGCTCACGGCCTCATCGAGTGACGCCGGCTTGTGATAGCTGAAAGGGGTCATGGGCGTGCCCCTTTGATCAAGGGCAAGGCCTCTTCCACCGCAGCAACGATGTTGCTGTAGGCGCCGCAGCGGCACAGGTTGCCGCTCATCAGTTCACGGATGTCATCGCGGTTGTGGGCTCGCCCTTCATTGGCAAGGCCCACCGCCGAGCAGATCTGCCCTGGTGTGCAATACCCGCACTGGAACGCATCCTGAGTGATGAAGGCTTGCTGCATGGGGTGCAAGCGGTCGCCGTCGGCCAGGCCTTCGATGGTGACCAGCTCGGCACCTTCACACATCACTGCCAAGGTCAGGCAGGCGTTGATGCGCTTGCCATCGCGCAGCACCGTGCAGGCGCCGCATTGGCCGTGGTCGCAGCCTTTCTTGGTGCCGGCCAGGTCCAGCTGTTCGCGCAGCAGGTCGAGCAGGGTGGTCCAGGGGTATACGGTCAGCGCCTTGTGCTCACCGTTGATGGTCATCTGCAAAGGGCGCTGTAGGGCGCCCTGGTCAGGGGTTGCGGTCATGGTGCAGGTCCTCACGGGTCGGGTGCGCACAGTGGTCTGTGTCTTAGTGCTGCGACTTGCGTGGGGCCAGGAACGTTCAGCCTGTGTGCCCAGGCGCAGTTATTTTTGCCCGTGAGTACTGTGGTTTGCCTTTTATGCAGCGGCAGTTGGGTGGGTCAGGTCACCACTTGGTAGCAAGGCACGTACGCCGCCCCACCGGGTAACTTCATCCGGTGCTGGTCGACAAACGCCTGCAGCAAACGCCCCAGCGGGTCCAGCACGGCGCTGTCGCCGCGGATCTGGTAGGGCCCGTGCTCCTCGATCAGGCGGATCCCTTTGTCCTTCACGTTACCCGCCACAATGCCGGAAAACGCCCGGCGCAGGTTCGCCGCCAGTTCGTGCGGCGGCAGGTCGCGGCGCAGCGCAAGGTCGGCCATTGCCTGGTGCGTGGGGTCGAACGGCCGCTGGAAGCTTTCTTCGATCTTGAGCAGCCAGTTGAAGTGGAACGCATCGTTACGTTCACGGCGGAACTGCTTCACCTGCTTGAGCCCCTCCACCATGTGCCGGGCAACCTCTGCCGGGTCGTCGATGATGATCTGGTAGAACCGGTGCGCTGCCTCGCCCAGGGTCGCGCCGACAAACGCATGCAATTGCTGCAGGTAGGGCTCGGCGCTACGGGGGCCGGTCAGTACCACAGGGAACGGTACATCCTGGTTGTCCGGGTGCATGAGGATGCCCAGCAGGTAGAGGAATTCTTCCGCCGTGCCCGCACCGCCCGGGAAAATGATGATGCCGTGGCCGACACGCACGAACGCTTCAAGGCGTTTTTCGATATCCGGCAGGATGACCAGCTCGTTGACGATCGGGTTAGGCGCCTCGGCGGCGATGATGCCCGGCTCGGTCAGGCCCAGGTAACGGCTGCCCGGCATGCGCTGCTTGGCATGTGCGATGGTGGCGCCCTTCATGGGGCCCTTCATCACACCCGGGCCGCAGCCGGTGCAGATATCCAGCTTGCGCAGGCCCAGCTCGTGGCCGACTTTTTTGGTGTATTGGTATTCCTCGGTGCTGATCGAGTGGCCACCCCAGCACACCACCATCTTCGGTTCCACGCCCGGGCGCAGGGTACGGGCGTTGCGCAGCAGGTGGAAGACGTAATCGGTAATGCCCTGGGAGCTTTCCAGGTCGATGCGCTGGCTGGCCAGCTCGCTCTCGGTATAGACGATGTCGCGCAGGGCGCTGAACAGCATTTCACGGGTGCTGGCGATCATCTCGCCATCGACGAACGCGTCGGCGGGCGCGTTCAGCAGCTCCAGGCGCACGCCACGGTCCTGCTGGTGGATACGCACTTCGAAGTCCTGGTAGGCCTCGAGGATGGTCTTGGCATTGTCGACATGGGCGCCGGTGTTGAGGATGGCCAGGGCGCACTGGCGGAACAAGGTGTAGAGGCTGCCGGAGCCGGCTTCGCTCAGTTGCTGCACTTCACGTTGTGACAGCGTCTCCAGGCTGCCTTTGGGGCTGACGGATGCATTGATGACATGGCGTTGAGGCATCTAAGTCTTTCCTGTGCGGGTAAAACATCCTTCTTTGACAACACCATACCGAGAAATGTGGGCGGCAACGAGGGGGGTAGAAAAAAAGCCTCCAAATGGCCCATTACCCCAGCAGCTTCAGCACGCCGAGTGTGATGCCCAGGCCGCCGACCAGCAGCCACAGGTTCAGGATCGCCCCGGTAATCAGTGCCCGAGGCCCTGCCTGGCGAATCTGATCGATACGCGTCTCCATGCCCAGGGCAGTCATGGCCATGGTCAACGCGAAGGTGTCCAACCCATTTACAGCCTGGGTGAAGCTTGCCGGCAGTACCTGCAGTGAGTTCACCACCACCAGTGCGAGGAAACCAAAGGCGAACCACGGCACGTTGGTGCGGCCTTTGCCTTGGGCCAGCCCGGCCTGGCGTGTGCGGTTGACCCACACACCAACCAGCAGCAGCACCGGCACCAGCATCATGACCCGGGTCATCTTCACGATCGTGGCAATGTGGGTAGCCTGCGGGCTGATGTTGCTGGCTGCCCCCACGACTTGCGCTACTTCGTGGAGTGTGCCGCCCACCCACAGCCCAGCCGCCAGGGTATCAAGGTGCAGCCAGCCGCTTTTGACCAGCAAGGGGTATAGCAGCATCGACACGGTACCGAACAGCACCACGCTGCCCACCGCCATCGCACTTTTGTGTGGCGCGCTGCGCAGCGCCGACTCGAATGCCAGCACTGCCGCAGCGCCGCAGATCGCGCTGCCTGCGGCCGTGAGCAGGGCTGTGTCGCGGTCCAGCCCCAGCAGCCGGGTGCCGCACCACAGGCCGATCAGCAGTGTGCTACCCACCACCAGTACAGATACCAGTAGCCCTGGCCAACCCACCTGGGCGATCTCCTGCAGGCTTACCCGCAGCCCGAACAGGGCAACGGCGATACGCAGCAGGCCGCGCGCAGAAAAGTTCACACCAGCAGCCCAGCTGGCAGGCAGCCCCTCGCGCAACGCATTGCCATAAAGCGCACCCGCAACAATGCCGACGATCAACGGGCTGATGCCAAGGCCGGCGATGAAGGGCATGGCGGCCAGTTGGGTGACGGCGAGGGCGAAGAGTGCCACGAACAGCACACCGTTGAGCCGACCGCGGGTGGTCAGTACCGGGGTTGCCGCCGAGGGGGTGGAAGACGTGATCATGGCATTCACCTGGCAGGGGACAAGACAGGGCCACGATAATCTGGTTATAAGCTTATAAAAAATCGTAATTTGAAATGGCAAATATCCGCACAGCTGATACTTTACATTCATGACACCAGAACAGCTTATAACCTTCGCTACCGTCGCCCAGTTCGGCAACATCAGCCACGCGGCGCAGGCACTGCATCTGTCCCAGCCCGCCGTGTCGGGGCAGTTGAAGGTGCTGCAGGAGACCTTTGGCGAGCCTCTGTATCAACGGGCGGGCCGCGGGGTAAAGCTCACCGACGCCGGCCTGCAGTTGCTGGCACACGCCACACGCCTGCGCGACACCTACCGCCAGGCCCAGGCGCTGCGGGAAGCCATGCGCGGGCTGGAGCGGGGCACCTTGCGCATCGGTGCCAGTACCACGCCAGCCAGCTACCTGCTGCCCTATCTGATTGCCGACTTCCAGGCGCGCTACCCTGACGTGCTCATCACCACCACCCAGGGCAACACTGCCGAGATTCTGGCAGCGCTGGACAGCGTAGACATCGCCATGATCGAGGGCCCTGCTGGCCAGGCATTGCCGGTGGGCACCGAGGTCACAGCCTGGCGAGAAGACGAGATTGTCGCCATCGTGCCCGGCGGCCACCCGCTGGCCGGCACCGCTTCGCAAACCATGGCAGCACTGGGGGCTTACCCGTTGGTGCTGCGCGAGGGTGGCTCCGGGGTACGGCAGATCGTAGAGCGGGCTTTTGCCCGCAGCGGCGTGGCGATGCGAGTGGCTCTGGAGATTGCCGGGGTAGAAGGGGTAAAGGAGGCGGTGCGTGCGGGCATGGGCATTGGCTTTGTATCAGCCATGTCGATCCGGCACGAGGATGGCGCCTTGTGCAGAATACCCATCGCGCCGCAGGCGCTGGTCAGGCGGTTTTCAATCCTGATGCCCCATGCGGCCAGCCCATCGCGGGTGGCGGCGCGGTTTTACGAGCTTTGTGTCGGGCAGTAGGGGCCTGAAGCGCGTTGAGGGGCTTACGGCGCATCAGTGCTGTTGTTCCCAGGCGGCACCGGGTCGACCCCGCCTGGGTGTAGCGGATGGCACCGCAGCAGCCTGCGCAGCGTCAACCAGCTGCTCCGCCCAGCGCCGTGCACCCGCAGGGCCTCGATGGCGTAGTGTGAACAGGAAGGGTAGAACCGGCAGCGCGGCCCAAGCAGAGGGCTGATGATCAGCTGGTAGCCGCGGATCAGAGCGACGAGTGCCAGACGTGGCCAGTGTTTCATATCACGCTCCTGGGGCAGGCGGGCGCCTTGCGCAGTATCTTCAATGCCAAAGCATGCCCAGCAATCGGGCCGATGCTAACAGTCTGGCAGCTAGCTATGACCGCGATTTTCCCCGCAATGGGCTAGGTACAGTAACAGACATAAGTGTTATAACGTAACACTTTCGTACGTACCAGAGAAACCATGGTGTGGAAGCAGTATGGACAGACGTAGCCTTTTGAAATTTTTACTGGCGGGACTGGCGCTTCCGGCTTCGCTGCAGGCCTATGCAGCACAGCGCCTGCGAAATGTTGAAATTATGCGTTCACCAGGTGTCACCAAGCTGGTACTGAGCCTTGATGGCCCGGCGGTCGCCAACAGTTTCAGCCTGCAATCGCCTCCTCGGGTGGTCATCGACCTGCACAATACACAGCTCGGGACGCCATTGGCCGCCTTGAACCTGCACGACACACCGGTGGTCGCGATTCGTAGCGGCACAACCTCGTCTGGCGACCTGCGGATCGTGCTGGACCTCGCAGGGCCAGGCATTCAGGGTGAGTTGCATCATCGCGGGGGCAGGCTGGAACTGTGGTTGCCAACGGGCACTGACAAGCGCCTTGCGCCCCTCGCAGCCCCGGCTACCGCGCTGGCCTCGCGCGGCCGTGACCGCGACCTTCTGGTGGTAATCGATGCCGGGCACGGCGGTAAAGACCCAGGCGCCGTGGGTGCCCGGGGTGAGCAGGAAAAGCGCGTGGCGTTGGACATCGCCAAGCGCTTGGCCAGGCGGGTGGATGCGCAGAAGGGCTACAAGGCCCGGCTGGTGCGCAGCGATGACGTGTTCATCCCACTGCGCAAACGCGCCGAGGTGGCGCAGCGGCTCAATGCAGACCTGTTCATTTCGATCCATGCCGACGCGGCGCCCAGGCTTACCGCCTCAGGGGCCTCGGTGTTCGCCCTTTCACAGGGCGGCGCCAGCTCCTCGATGGCCCGGTGGATGGCAGCACGTGAAAACGGTGCGGATGCGGTGGGAGGAGGGCTGGCGGTGAAGCTGCAACAGGATGACCCCATGGTCGCCGGGGTGCTGCTGGACATGGCGATGAATGCAACGATCTCCACCAGCCTGGACCTTGGCCATGCTGTGCTCGAACAACTGGGCGGTATCGCCCGCCTGCATCAGGCGCGGGTGGAGCAGGCAGGCTTTGCCGTGCTGAAGTCGGCTGCTGTGCCGTCGATACTGGTGGAAACCGGCTTCATCTCCAACCCAACCGACTGCCAGCGGCTGCATGACAGCCGGCATCAGGACAAGATCACCCAGGCGATCTTGGCGGGTATAGAAGGCTACTTCCGGACGCGGCCACCGGCAGGCAGCCTGATAGCGGCGATGTACAGTAACGTGGGTTAAAACGGCATGCGGTGCCCTTGGTCCAAACCGCGCTGCCCCAGGGCAGCCTAAAACTGCCCCGGTCTAGCGCCGGCGTCAAACCACCAGCGGGGCTGCTTGTCTTCGAACGCATGAAACCTCGGTTGCAGCTCTGCCAGGTCATTGTCGTCAAAACCACCGACCAGCAATGCGACCGTCGAATCATCGTCAATGGCACCGACAGAACTGCCACACCGGCTGCAGAACGCCCGGCTGGAGTAATCTGATGACCTGAACAAGGAAGGCACGCCACCACCACCCACCCAGGTGACGCTCTGCTGTGTGAACTCCACCCACACCGCCGTCACGGCACCGGTATGGCGTTGGCACGTTTTGCACGAACAGGTGTGTGGCTGTATCGCGGGGGCCAGGGCTTTGTACCTGATCCAGCCGCACAGGCAGCCACCTTCGTAGGCAGTGCTTTGCATACCCATTCCTCTTCAGCTTGTGCGAGAGATGCAAGCTTAGCCGCAGTGGTTCCACTGCGACGGCTATTTGTTCAGCTGACCGTTCAACCAAAGGTATCCAACAACCGATACCAGGCAATGCCCGCGCCAAGGTACAGACGCTGCAAACCATGAAACGGGATCGGGTTGACTGGCGTGACCGGAAACACCAGGTCATTCGAGGCGCCCAGCAGGTGACCCGACAAATGCCGGGCCAGCGTAGTCGACATGGCGATGCCCCGGCCGTTGTAGCCCAGCAGAATGCTGAGCCCTGGCGCCGGTTCGTGGACGTGTGGCAGGAAGTCCCGGGTCAGCGCCACCCTGCCGCTCCAGTGATGTTCGAAGCCGATCCCTTCCAGTTGCGGGAACAACGCCGTGACGGCGCGCTTGAGCTGGTTGAAGTCGTCTGGCGAGCGCGGCTCGGAGAACGGCCCGCGGCCGCCTAGCAGCAGCCGCCCTTGCGCGTCCTTTTTGTAGTACAGCAGCAAGCGGCGGGCATCCGAGCAGACTTCGCCCCGCGGCAGGATCTGCTGCGCCAGTGCTGGGGGTAACACCGGTGTGGACACGATGAAGCTGTTGGCCGCGATGAGGGTTTGCCTCAGGCCGGGCCACAGGTCATCCGAATAGCCATTGGTCGCCAGCACCACACGTTGCGCGGTGACCCGGGCGCCCTGTTCGGTGGTGAGCACCCATTGATTGCCCTCGCGTTTAAGGCCGGTGACGCGGGTATGGCCATGTATTGCAGCGCCGTGATGGAGTGAGGCACCGGCCAGCCCCCGTGCCAGCTTCAGCGGGTGCACGCTGCCGGCGCGGGGGTCGACCCAGGCGCCCAGGTAGCCCTGGCTGCCGATGCGGGCAGCAGCGCCGCGTGCATCGAGCAGCTCAGCCGCAACGCCCCTGCGCTGCCACTGCTGGGCCCGCTGTTCGATGGCGCGCATGGCCGCCGGGGTGCAGGCAGGCTGTATCCAGCCCTGGCGTACCGCATCGCAGTCGATGCCGTAGCGGTCGATCAGCTTGAACACTTCATCCGCAGCCCCCCCGGCAACGCGAATGATCGCCTCCGCTTTCTCATCACCGAACAGCTTCATCAGCTCGTCCGGGTCGTACTTCAGGCCCGGAATCACTTGCCCACCGTTACGCCCCGAGGCACCCCAGCCTGGCTCACCTGCATCCAGTACACAGGTGGCTGTGCCAGCGCTAGCCAGATGCAGCGCTGTGGTGAGGCCCGTATAGCCGGCCCCGACAATGGCCACATCGACCTGTTTGTCCTCTGTCAGCGGCGGTGTTTGCGGCCCTGGCTGCGCCGTGGCAGCCCACAGGGACGGGGGCATGGCAAATGAATGTACGCTCATGCCTGTGCCTCGCTGCTGTTGAGAAGACGGCGCAGGAAATCCTGGGTGCGCGGGTGAGCAGGGCGGCCGAACACATCCTGGGGCACACCCGCTTCCACGATCTTGCCGCCGTACAGGAAGCACACTTTGTCGGAAACCTCCCTGGCGAAGGCCATCTCGTGTGTGACCACCACCATGGTCATGCCCTCTTTGGCCAAGGTGCGCATAACGCCCAGCACCTCGCCCACCAGTTCGGGGTCGAGCGCGGAGGTGGGTTCGTCGAACAGAATCGCCTTGGGCCGCATGGCCAACGCCCGTGCAATCGCCACGCGTTGCTGCTGGCCACCCGACAGTTGATCCGGGTAGGCGTCCAGGCGATGGCCAAGGCCCACCTTTTCCATCAGTTCCACCGCGTGCGCGCGGGCGGCGGCCGGGCTCTCTTTCTTCACGTACACCGGGCCTTCCATCACGTTCTGCAGGGCAGTGCGGTGCGGGAACAAGTTGAAGCGCTGGAACACCATGCCCACTTCGGTACGGATGGTGTGGATCGACCTGGCGTGCCGGTCTACCCGCTCGGACGACACCAGAATGTCGCCACCCTCGTAGGTTTCCAGGCCGTTGATGCAGCGCAGCAGGGTGGACTTGCCCGAGCCGGAGGGCCCGATCAGGCACACCACTTCGCCGCTGTTCACTTCCAGGTCGATACCCTCGAGCACGCGGGTGGACCCATAGCTTTTGTGCAGCGCCTTGATACTGATCATGCGTTGTTCCTCGTCCCAAGGCGGGCTTCCAGCCGCCGCAACCCATACGACAGTGGCAGGCTCAGCGCCAGGTAGAGCAGGGCCACCAAGGTATAAACCGTCATGTTCTCGAAGGTGGACGATGCGATCAGCTGGCCGGCCCGAGTCATTTCCGCCACGGTGATGGTGGACACCAGCGAGGAATCCTTGAGCATCATCACCAAGGTATTGCCGTAGGGTGGCAGGGCGATCTTGAAGGCCTGTGGCAGCACCACCCGGCGCATGATCATCGCCCCGCGCATGCCGATCGATTCGGCGGCCTCGATCTGCCCTTGCTGCACTGCCTGGATACCGGCGCGGAAGTTCTCGGCCTGGTAAGCCGAGTAGGCGATGCCCAGGCCGATCACACCCGCTTGAAACGCACTCAGCTGTATGCCGAAGTCGGGCAGCACGAAGTAGATGTAGAACAGCTGCACGATGATCGGCAGCCCGCGGATGATGTTGACGAGTGTGTAGCCGGTTCTGGCGATGAGCTTGCTGTTCGACACCATCATCAGGGCAAACACCAGCCCGATGACCGAGCTGAGAATGAACGACAGCGCGGTCACTTTAACCGTGACCACTGCCCCTTCCAGCAACACAGGAAGAAAGTCCAGAGCGTTCTGCAGAAACATAGAAGTACCCGCTTGTCCGGTAGGCGCCTGACGCGCGTAATGGCGTCAGTTGATGTGCCACTTGGCGATGATCGCATCCAGCGTGCCGTCCGCTTTTACCGCATCGATGCCGCGGTTGATCTGTTCCAGCAGCTGTTGGTCGCCTTTGCGCACGATCAGGCACACTTCGCCGTTGAGGCTGGGTTTGTAGCCGTCAACCAGGCGTACTTTTTTCAGCAGCCCTTGAGACGCCTGGTAAGTGAGGATCGGCTTGTCGGCAAAGCCCGCCTTGATTCGCCCCAGGGCCAGGTCGCGCAGCAGGTCGGAGATGGAGTCATACCCCCTGACTTCCTTGTAGATGCCACGGCGCTTGAGCTCGTCGATGAACACCGTGCCGACCTGCGCGCCTACCACTTCACCCTTGAAGTCGTCCATGCTGGTGTACGTGCCGTTGTCATCCTGGTTGACCACCAGCGCCTCGCCGTACTCATACACCGGCTTGGAGTACTGCACCACTTTCTCCCGCTCAGGGGTTTTAAGCATGGCTGCAGAAATGATGTCGATCTTGTTCGCCGTGAGTGAGGGGATCAGTGCCGAGAAGTTGTTCTGCAAGATGGTGACGTCAAACCCGCCCGCCTTGGCGATGGCCTGCGCCGAGTCGATCATCATCCCTTGTATCTGGTTGCTCTTCACATCCAGGAACGTGAAAGGCACGCCGGTGGCGGTGGCACCGACCCGGTAGGTGTCTGCGCTGAAGGCAGTACCGGTGATGAAGCTGGCTGCCAGGGCGGCTGCGCAAGTGAGTGCACGAAGTTGTGAACGCATGGGGTGGACTCCTGATTTCGTGGTTTTTATCGTTATCGAAAGAGTGAGGCCTTGGACCAGGGCAGGGGCCTTGAGTCGAATATAATTGATTTACAAAAATCGTAAAGAGATTTATAAATATCGCATATCGATATTTATAGGGTGAAAAACCGTGAGTGACATTGAAAATGCCCTGTTCAATCAATCCCTTGAGAAGGGGCTGGCGGTTTTGAAAGCGTTCAATGCGCGGCGCAGAACAATGAACCTGGCTGAAGTTGCCCAGGCAGCCGGCATCAATAAAAGCTCCGCCCAGCGCATGGTCCACACCCTCGAGGCCCTGGGCTACGTGCGCAAGAACGCAATCACCAAGCGTTTCCAGCTAACGCCCGAGGTGATGGAGATTGGTTACAACTACCTGGCGTCGAACACCCTGGTAGACGTGGCCAACCCGTTTTTGGCAGAGCTTGCCCAGGTGACCGGCGAAACCACCAACCTGACCGAGCCGGTGGCAGACGACATGATCTACGTGGCCCGGTTCGTGGGCCCCAAGTTCATCCCCATCCATATGCCCCTTGGGAGCCGTATTCCCATGTACTGCACAGCCTCCGGGCGTGCGTACCTGAGCGCACTGCCCCGCGAGCAGGCCCATGAACACCTGAGCGGCTGCACCTTCGTGCAGCACACGCGCCAGACACGGGTTGGCCTGGACGACATCCTCGAGCGGGTGGACCAGGCGCGCAGGGACGGGTTTTCGACCAACTGCGAGGAATTGTTCCTCGGGGACATGGCCCTGGCGGCGCCCGTGCGCAACAGCGAGGGTTTGCCCGTGGCGGCGGTGCACGTGGTGGCGCCCACCAGCCGGTGGACGGTGGAGGAAGCGGAGCGGCGGCTAGGGCCCGCAGTGCTGGAGTGCGCGCGGGCGATTACAACTTCGATACGGGCGTTGCAGTTGTAGGCTTAGTCGAGGCGCTTCGTTCTGCCGCCTCTGCTACCGCTCACCCCACGTTGAATACATGCCGCAGATACCCCACAAAGTTCTCATCCCGGCACTGCGTCTTCCCTGGGCTGTCCGAGATCTTGGCCACCGGCGCTCCATTGCACGCGGTCATCTTGATCACCATGTTCATCGGCTCCACGCCCGGTATATCGCACGTCAGCTTGGTACCGATGCCAAAGCTCACTTGAATGCGCCCGTGCAGTGCCCGGTACAGTGCCAGGGCCTTGGTGAAGTCCAGCCCGTCGGAGAAGATCAGCGTCTTGCTCATGGGGTCGATACCCAGTTTCTCGTAGTGAGCGATGGCCTTTTCTGCCCAGGCGAGTGGGTCGCCAGAGTCGTGGCGCAAGCCGTCGAAGAGCTTGGCAAAGTACAGGTCGAAGTCGCCAAGGAAGGCGTCCATGGTGATGCAGTCGGTGAGGGCGATGCCCAGCAAGCCGCGGTATTCGCGAACCCAGCATTCCAGCGCCGCCGCCTGGCTGTCCACCAGGCGCGGGCCCAGCTGTTGGTGGGCCATGAACCATTCGTGGGCCATGGTGCCGATGGGGCGCAGTTCGTATTCGCGGGCCAGGTGCACATTGCTGGTGCCGACGAAGCGGCCGGGGAAGTCGCGCTTGAGGATGTGCACCACCTCTTCCTGCACCCGGTACGAGAACCGCCGGCGGGTGCCGAAGTCGGCCAGCTGGAAGCCCGCCAGTTCGTCGGCGCTGGCCTCGGCCTTGAGCCAGTCGAGGTTCTGGTACAGCCGCTCGCGCACCTGTTCGATCACCACTTCGCGGTAGCGATAGCGGTTGCGCACTTCGCTGATGATGGCCAGCAGCGGGATTTCGTAGAGGATCACGTGCAGCCACGGGCCGCGAACGCGAATGGCCAGTTGCCCGGCATCGTCCAGGCCAACCTGTACGTAGCGCAGGTTGAAACGGAACAGGCTTAGAAAACGGATGAAGTCGGGTTTGATGAACGGGATTTTTTCCAGATAGGCCAGTTGGTCCTGGGTGACGCTGACCTCGGCCAGTTGCTCCACCTGGTAGCGGATCTCGGCCAGGTATGGGGCCAGGTTCTCGCCGTTGCGGCAACGGAACTCCCACTCCACCTCGGCATTGGGGTAGTTGTGCAGCACCGCCTGCATCATGGTGATCTTGTAGAAGTCGGTGTCCAGCAAATTCTGGATGATGCGTGGGCCGAAAACACTGTCGCTCATGAGCGCTGCTCCTTGATCAAAGCCAATTGGTGGTCGAGGGCGGCTTCATCGCCGCACAGCACCACACCCTCTGCTGCCAGCGCGCCGCAGGTTTCGATGGCACCGGCCTGGGTGAGGGCGCGGCAGGCCGGCAGGTACAGCAGCACCTGGAAGCCCGCCTGGCGCAGTTGCCGGGCGGTGGTCTTGACGCAGTAATCCAGGGCCAGGCCACCGACGATCACTGCACCTACCTGCTGCACCTTGAGGTATTCGATCACACCGGTGGAACGGCGCTCGGCCAGGTCGTGATAACAGGCGCCGTAGGGGTGCAGGTCGGGTTCGACGCCTTTCCACACGAAGTAGTCGTAGTCGATAGGGGCGGGCAGCCCCGGCAGCAGTTCGAAACCGGGGGTGCCGGGTACGCAGTGGCTGACCCAGGTAAGGTCGGCGTTGGCCAGGCTCAGCGGTTGCAGCATGTGTGCAGGGTCTGCCACAACCCAGCTGGCGTTGGCCGGGTGGGCGTCCTTGCTGCCAAGGCGCACGTCAGCGCGCAATGCCATGGCGTTGAGGTCGGGTGCGATCTCGTTGCCGTCGGGCACCGGCAGCTCGTGAGGGGCGTTGGCGGTGAAGCCGTTTTGCGCATCGACATCGAAACTGGCGATCTTCATGGCGGATCTCCTCGCTGGAATGGCTACATAATCCACCTGGTGTATTATGTATGTCAAGCCGCATCTGATAACTGCATTGGGCTTGCATTACTTTGCTGCTCTGGTGAATTATCACGGCCATTAACCAGGAGCCACCCTTTGAGTACAGCCGAAGTACTGGCCAGCGTCGACATCGTCGCCTTGCGCCTGTCGCCCGATGGCCAGCAACTGCAGGTGCTGCTGCACCGCCGCGAGCGTGAACCCCATGCAGGCCAATGGGCACTGCCCGGGGTCATCATCAATGGCCGCATCCCTGACACCAGCCTGGATGGCGCTGCCGACCGCGCCTTGCGTGAAAAAGCCCGGGTAACCCCCTGCTACCTGGAACAGGTGGGCACCGAAGGCAATGCCTTCCGCGACCCGCGGGGCTGGTCGCTTAGCACCTGCTACCTGGCATTGCTGGGCCCGCAACAGGCGGTAGACGGTGAGCAACTGGGCTTCTTCGACCTGGGCAGCGTGGTTGACCGCAAAGTGTTGCTGCCGTTCGACCACAACCTGCTGGTGCAGGGTGCCCGTGATCGGCTGGCCGCCAAGACGGTATACAGCAGCCTGCCGCTGTACTTGATGGGGGAGAGGTTCACCGTGCTGGATGCGCTGGGCGCCGTGCAGGCGTGCCTGGGGCAGCCGGTGAATGGCACCTCGCTGCGCAAGCGGCTTGAGCGCCTGCGCGAGCTGGGCTGGGTAAGGGACACCGGGCAGAAGAATCAGCCGCGGCTGGGGCGGCCGCAGCAGCTGTACCAGTACACGCCCCAGGGCGAGCGGCCGTTCATGTTCGACCGCAGCCTATTGCCTGAGGGCAGTTGAGCGGTACGGTCAGTGGCCCAGTGCTACCTTGGCGCTGGTCTGGCGACGACGGTAGGCGCTGTCGCGGCTCGCCAGCCACCAGTACAGCGGCGAGGTGACCGCCAGGCCAACCAGCCAGGACAGGTCGGCGCCGTTGATGTGCTCGGAGATCGGGCCCACGTACAGCGGGGTATTCATGAACGGAATCTGCACCGCGATGCCGATCGCATAGGCCAGCAGAGCCTGCGGGTTGTAGCGGCCGTAGATACCGCCGTCCACCTGGAAGATCGACTGAATGTCGTAGTCGCCTTTGTGAATGGCATAGAAGTCGATGAGGTTGATGGCCGTCCAGGGCACCAGCACCACCAGCAGCACCAGCACCATGTCCACGAAGTGGCCGATGAAGTCGGCCGAGGCGAACACCGCCGCCACGCAGCAAGCGCCCAGCACGATCAATGAAAGCACCGCACGGCTCTTGGCCGTGGGGATCCAGCGGTAGGCGAAGGTTTGCACCAGGGTGATGATCGACAGCACTGCCCCATACAGGTTGAGGGCGTTGTGGCTGATGACGCTGAGCAGGAACAGCACCAGCATCAGCGGGCCGAGGCTGCCGGTGGCCAGCTTCACCGCCTCCATGGTGTCCATGCCAGCCGGGATCGCCAGCACAGCGACGGCGCCGAAGATGAAGGACAGGCTGGAGCCCAGGGCCGAACCCAGGTAGGTGGTCCAGAACGTCGAACTGACCTTCACATCAGCGGGTAGGTAGCGCGAATAGTCCGACACATAGGGTGCGAAGGCGATCTGCCACAGGGCTGCAAGTGAAACGGTGGCCAGCCAGCCGGCCAGGTTGAAGCCCCCGCGGGTGAGGAAGTCGTCACTCTGCACATGGCTGAAAATGTAGCCGAAGCCCACCACGATACCGATGCCCAGCACCCAGGTGCCGATACGGTTGAGCACGTGGATGAAGCGGTAGCCGATGATGCCGATGATCCCCGACCCCAGCGCACCGATGATGATGCCCACGGGCACCGGCACCGACTCGGCCACGCCATGCAGGGACTTGCCGGCAAGCACGATGTTGGATGCGAAGAAACCGATGTACATCACGCCGGCGATTACCACCACCAGCAGTGCGCCGAGCGAACCGAACTGGGCGCGGCTCTGAATCATCTGCGGGATGCCCATTTGCGGGCCTTGGGCAGAATGCAGCGCCATCAGCACACCACCAACCAGGTGGCCCACCAGGATGGCAACGATGCCCCACACCAAGTTCAGGTGAAACAGTTGCACGCCAAGGGCGCCAGTGACGATGGGGAGCGGCGCGATGTTGCCGCCGAACCACAGTGTGAACAGATCCCTTACCTTTCCATGGCGGTCTTGCGGGGGCACATAGCCGATCGTGTGTTTTTCGATGAGAGGGGCCGAGCTGGCTGCACTGGTCATGACTGACTCCAAGGCAAGGTAGGGCATGGGGAACTGCCCGGGGGCGTGCCGGCGAAGGGCAACGCGTTCTTGTTGGAGCGATGATGCGGGGCGCGGGGGGTAACGAGAAATTAGTAAATATGTACCCATAAACCTTAAAAAACCTAAGGCTGACAAAAGCTTAAGCGGTGGACGGCAGCAAGAAGGGTGCCAGTGCCCTGAAGGCCCCGCTGCAGAGCCCCTCGACCGATGACGCCTGCTTGCCCATGGGCCGAACTGGTGCGTGGCGGGCCAACACAGGGCATGAAAAACAGCTGTGCCGGCGGCACGCCGGTGAATTCCCGTGCGCAACCGCTTCGGCTAAGCTGGCACCTCCCATTGCGCGACAAGGATGTGCCTGATGCCCGATACCACCCAACTGCTGGCCTTCGCCCTGATATCCCTGGGCATGGTGCTCACGCCCGGGCCTAACATGGTCTACCTGATCTCGCGGTCCATCTGCCAGGGCCGCATGGCCGGCCTGATCTCGTTGGGCGGTGTGGCCATGGGTTTTGTCTTCTACATGCTCTGTGCGGCCCTGGGGATCACTGCCCTGGTCATGGCGGTGCCTTACGCCTACGACGGCCTGCGCATTGGCGGCGCCCTGTACCTGCTGTACCTGGCCTGGCAGGCGGTCAAACCCGGTGGGCGCTCACCGTTCCAGGTGCGTGATCTGCCTGCCGACAGCCCGCGCCGCTTGTTCGCCATGGGCTTCGTCACCAACCTGCTCAACCCGAAGATCGCCGTGATGTACCTGTCGCTGATGCCGCAGTTCATCAATCCGGAGCACGGCAGTGTGCTGGCACAATCCGTGGTACTGGGTTCGCTGCAGATCGCCATCAGCGTAACGGTCAATGCACTGATCGCGGTGATGGCCGGCTCCATCGCCGTATTCCTGGCGGGGCGCCCGCTGTTCCAGCAGGTTCAGCGGTGCCTGATGGGTACGGTGCTGGCGGCACTGGCCGTAAGGATGCTTGCTGAAGGTCGGCGTTGAACGAGCGTTCAATGAACGGGGAACGAACGCCGGTTGCGCTGCTCTTATCCGAAGACGGATGGCACAAGCCGCGGACTCCCCCGAAATGAAATCCCTTCAACAACCACCTGTGCATGCAGGGCAACCACCGCTGTGCTTCCTGCTGAACGGCGGCACCATCGGCGGTTTGATGCAGTCGATGCAGTGGGGCGATTCGCCGCTCGGGCCGCCCCATGGCTGGTCACCGCACCTGCAAGCGGTGATGGCCACTCTGTTGCCCGCCCAAGCGCAGGTTGTGTTGTTCTGGGGTGAGTCCTATGTGGCGCTGTACAACGATGCTTACGCCCCCACCATCGGCAACAAACACCCCCATGCCCTGGGCCGGCCCGCCCAGGAGAACTGGTCTGAGCTGTGGGACGACCTTGAGCCGTTGCTGCGCGGGGTGCGCGAAACAGGCCAGACCTTCTCGGCCAAGGATCGCCCTTTCTATATAGAACGCAGTGGGCACGGCGAGACGGTGTATTTCGACGTGTCCTATTCCGCGGTGCGCGAGGCCGATGGGAGCGTGGGTGGCATTCTGTGCCTGGTATCGGAAACCACCGAGCGGGTGCGCTTCCAGCAACGTCAGGCCTTCTTGCTGGAGCTGGGCCGTACATTGCCCGGGCTGGGCGGTGCCGAGCGCATCGAGGCCTACGCTGTGCAACGCCTGGCCGAGCAACTTGGCGCTGCGCGGGTCTGTTTTGGGGAAGACCAGGGTGATGGCGAGTGCTTCACGGTCAGCCAGGACTGGGTCGACGGCGTGCCTTCAGTGGTCGGTACCCACCCATACCAGGCCTTCGGTGCTGACTTCCATGAGCAGTTGGCGGCTGAGCAGACGGTGCTGCAGGTGTATGACAAGGCACCGCCGCACCTGGCAGGCCTGGGCGCTGCCCTGCATGTACCGGTGGTACGTGCAGGCCGCCTGGAAGCGGTGCTGGGCGTGTATTTCCGCGACGCGCGCAAGTGCCTAGAGGAAGACTGCCAATTGGTGGAAGAAACCGCCAAGCAAACCTGGGCCGCCATCATTCATGCCCGCGCCGAACGTGCCTTGCACTTGCTCAACCAGAGCCTGGAAGAACGCGTGGCGGCCGCACTGGCGCAGCGTGAGTCGGCCATGGTGCAACTGCATGAAGCCCACAAGATGGAAATGATCGGGCAATTGACTGGCGGCATCGCCCACGACCTGAACAACATGCTCACGCCCATCATCGGCTCGTTCGAGCTGTTGCACCGCCAGCCGAACGCCGAGCGTGCCCCGCGGCTGATCGACGGCGGGCTTCAAGCTGCAGAGCGGGCCCGCAACCTGGTCGCGCGCCTGCTGAGCTTCGCCCGCCGCCAGACACTCAAGCCTCAGGCCGTGTGCCTGGCGACACTGCTGGACGACATGCGTGAGTTGATGGCACGTTCCATCGGGCCCACCCTGACCGTGCACGTGGATATCGACCCGGCACTGCCCTCTGTGGTGGTCGACCCTCACCAGCTGGAGCTGGCGTTGCTCAACCTGGTGGTCAATGCCCGTGATGCCACGGGGGACGGGGGCTACCTGCAGATCGTTGCCGGGCATGACCCGCATTGCCCTGTACCGCCAGAAGGCATGGCTGCTGAGCGCCTGGTATGGATCGAGGTCAGGGACAACGGCTGCGGCATGGACGAAGAGCAGGTGCGCCGCTGCATGGAGCCGTTTTTCTCGACCAAGGGCATCGGCAAGGGCTCTGGGTTGGGCCTGCCGATGGTGCAGGGGCTGGCGGTACAGTCCGGCGGAGGGTTTGCCATCCGCTCAACGCCGGGGCAGGGCACCCAGGCTACCTTGTGGCTGCCGGCCAGCAATTCATCGGCTGCCAGCCGCGGCAGTGAAAGCGGTGAAGCACCGACGGCCGCCCGCCCAAGCCGGGTGCTGCTGGTGGACGATGAGGAAATCGTGCGCCATGCCACAGCCCTGCAGCTGCGCGACCTGGGCTACGAAGTGACCGAGGCGGCGAGTGCGGCCGCCGCGCTGCGCCTGGTAGACAAAGGCTGGTTGCCGGACCTGCTGGTAACCGACCACGTGATGCCGGACATGACCGGTGTGCGTTTTGCCCAGCAGATGCGCCAGCGGCATGCCGAATTGCCGGTGTTGATCATCACCGGCTACGCCAACCTTACGCCGTCCCAGTTGAGCGGCTTTGAGGTATTGCGCAAACCTTACCGGCGCATGGAACTGGCGCAGAGTGTGGCGAAGTTGCTGGCGGCCAAGCGTTAACGTTCGCCCGGTAACGCAGCGTCTTGCGCCTGCTGGGGCAGGTACAGCGTGAACGTGGTGCCCTGGCCCTCAATGCTGTTGACCTTAACATCACCCCCGGACTGCTTGGCGAAGCCGAACACCTGCGAGAGGCCCAGGCCAGTGCCTTCACCCGGTGCCTTGGTGGTGAAGAAGGGGTCGAAGATACGCTCGAACAATTCCGTAGGGATACCGGCCCCGGTGTCGCTCACCGAAATGGCGGCGAAGGCGCCGGCCTGTGGCGCCTGGCCTTGTGCTGCCGGCAGATGCTGATCGGCCAGCAGGCGCAGCTGCAGTGTGCCGGCACCGCCCATGGCATCCCGGCCGTTGAGCATCAGGTTGATGACGGCGGTTTCCAGCTGGCTGATGTCGGCCCGGATATGGCAGGGCGCCTCGGGCAGTTGCAGTTGCACGTGGATGCGCGCACCCGCCGCCGTGTCGAACATGTCGGCCATTGCCTCAAGCCGCTCGCTGGCTTCGAACACCTGCGGGTTCAATGCCTGGCGCCGGCCAAAGGCCAGCAACTGGCCTGTGAGCTTGGCGCCGCGTTCCACGGTTTCGGATATGGTCTTGATATACCGATCGCGCCGCTGCTCATCCAGGTTGGGGCGCTGCAGAAAATGCAGCGACGCGCGGATGATGGTCAGCAGGTTGTTGATGTCATGTGCTACCCCGCCAGTCAGCTGGCCGATGGCTTCGAGTTTTTGCGCCTGGCGCAACTCGGCCTCGGTGTGCAGCAACTGAGCGGTGCGCTCCTGCACCCGCTGCTCGAGGTTGGCGTTGAGGGTTTCCAGCGCTGCGATTGCCTGCTGCACTTCACCGTGGGCCTGAGCCCGCTGGATATGCGCCCAGCTGCGTTCGGTCACTTCACTGATCAGCGCCCGTTCGTAGGCGCTCCAGGCGCGCGGCGCACTGTTGTTGATGGCCATCAGCGCGGTCAGCCTGCCGGCTTTTATCAGCGGCATGCAACAGGTGGCCGCGATGCCGATGGCCGCAAAAGTGGCGGCCTCGTCGGGGGCCAGTTCGCGGTGGCTGTCGTGGATGATCAGGGGTTGGCCGTTGCGCAGGCGGTTCACCGCCAGGCGGCCGAAGTCATGCAACTGGTAATCGCCCAGCAGGTGAGGGGCCCCGGGGGCCACCGCTTCGCCGCAGATGGTGAAAGTGTCCTGGTCGGCCTGCATCACCGCATAGGCGCAGCTGGACAGCTCAAGGTGTTCCACCAGCATGCGCGTGGTAATCGCCAGAATGTCTTCGGGCGCTGAAGCTTCAGCGACTGCCCGTGCCAGGCTGTCGAGAAACTTCAGCCGCTGGTTGCTCACCACGTTGGCGGTGGTTTCGGTGACGGTGTCGAGCATGCCCAGCACTGTGCCGTCATGGCCGCGGATGGGGCTGTAGCAGAACGTGAAATAGGCCCGCTCCGGCGTGCCATTGCGGTCGATGAGCAGCGGGAAGTTCTCGATGAAGACTGCTTCGCCCGCCAGTGCACGGTCTGCCAGTACGCGGATGTCCGACCAGGCCTCGCGCCAGACTTCACTGAACGGGGTGCCCAGCGCCAGCGGCTTCTGGCCCAGAATCGGCAAGAATGCATCGTTGTGCAGGGTAATCAGGTCGGGGCCCCACAGCACCGCTTGTGGGAACCGCGAGGCCAGGCACAGTGCCAATGTGGTCTTGAGCGCATCGGGCCAGCCATCGAGCGGGCCCAGACGGGTGGATGCCCAGTCATGCTGACGGATACGCTCGCCCATGAGGCCACCGCCCTCTAGCCACTTCGCCATGTGTTCTGCCGGTCGTGAATACAAAGGCCCCTAGGGTGCACCGAGAACACGTGGTTGGCGAGCGGTTTGTGCACTAGCGAATGAAGTGCACTTTGCCGGTGTCGTCATTGCCCGTGTAGATGCCATATACCCCGGCCTGGCGCTCGAGAATATAGCGCTCGAGGATCTGCCGGATGGCGGGGTAGTAGATATCGTCCCAGGGGATCTGGTCGGGCTCGAAGAACCGGTAGGCCAGGGTTTCCGGGCCGTACTGGCCGGTTTCCTCGGTGGCGACGGCGCGGAAGATGATGTACACCTCGCTGATCTTCGGCACGCTGAAAATCGAATAGGGGCAAACGATTTCGGCGTGCACGCCGCTTTCTTCCCACACCTCGCGCAGCGCTGCCTGCTCGGTGGTTTCGCCGGCCTCCATGAAGCCGGCGGGCAGGGTCCAGGTGCCCGGGCGCGGTGGAATGGCGCGCTGGCAGAGCAGGTACTTGCCGTCGCGTTCGATGATGCAGCCGGCGATGATCTTGGGGTTGATGTAGTGAATGTAGCCACAGCTACTGCAATGCAGGCGTTCGTGGGTATCGCCGGTGGGAACGCCCCGTGCCAGTTCCGTGGTGCAGTGTGGGCAGTAGCGCGGGGCATTGGGCATGATCAGCGACCTATGCGGGGTTCCTTGAGGGCCAGGGGCTCGACGATGTCGCGCACCTTGGTGGTGTCGTCCTGCTTCTGACGCAGGTATTCCAGGGCGACCTTGGCCGCAGCGCGCACGTGCTCCACGCAGGCCTGGTGGGCCACCACAGGGTCACCGCCCTTGATCGCCTCGACCATCTTTTCCATTTCCAGGTTGCTGGCGCCGCGGCGGTTCACTTGCGACACCGAGGTTGCCCGCAGGTAGCTGATCCGCGCCTGCAACTGGCGCAACTGCTGGGCCGCCACCTGGTTGCCCGAGCCTTCCAGCAACACGTCGTAGAAGCCCTGCACCGAATCCAGTACCTGTTGCAGTTCGCCTTCTTCCAGGGCCTCGCGGTTTACCTCCAGCGCACGTTCCAGGGCGCGGATGTCCTTGGCCTTGGCGTTGAGGGTGAACAGTTGCACGATCAGGCCTTCGAGTACGCAGCGCAGCTCGTAGATATCGCGGGCATCCTCGAGGGTGATGATGGCCACACGAGGGCCCTTGGCGTCTGCGAACTCCACCAGCCCTTCGGACTCCAGGTGGCGAAGGGCCTCACGCACCGAAGTACGGCTGACCCCGAGGCGGTCGCAGAGGTCGCGCTCGACCAGGCGATCGCCCGGCAGCAGGTGGAAATTCATGATCGCACCGCGCAGCTTGTCGAGCACGATTTCGCGCAGGGTGACGGGGTTGCGGTTGACCTTGAAGCTGTCGTCGAGTGGCTGGCGTTTCATCAAGTGCGCTCTGAAAGAGGCTGCCCGATTACGCTCGCAACAGCACCATGAACCGGGGTGCTCCTTGCGCGGGTTCGAACAGCCCGGTGTTAACGGGTGGGCTCCGCATCAGCCTCGGCGAACGCTTCCCGGGCCAGGCGGAAGCTGTCCACCGCGGCCGGTACGCCGCAGTAGATGCCGACCTGGAGCAGGATTTCGCGTACCTGCTCGCGGCTAAGGCCATTACGCAGTGCGCCGCGAATGTGCAGCTTGAGCTCGTGGGGCCGGTTGAGTGCGGAAATCATGGCCAAGTTTATCATGCTGCGTTCTTTGAGCGACAAGCCTTCACGGCCCCACACGTGCCCCCAGCAGTATTCGGTGACCAGTTCCTGCAGCGGTTTGGTGAATTCGTCGGCGTTCTGGATAGAACGGTTGACGTAGTCCTCACCCAGTACCTGGGTGCGGATTTGCAGGCCTTTCTCGTATTTTTCGTTGCTCATGCGTGGTGTTCCTATGTGATTGGGTGGCCGGGGGCTGTACGGCGAACCCGGCTATGCCAACGTCAGCCCAGGGGCGGCAAGGCGCCCAGTTTGCCCTTGTGATAAACCATGGGCGTCACCGGCTCGGCCGGCAGCACCAGGTTTTTCACGGCGCCGACGATGATCGCATGATCACCACCGTCATACTCGCGCCACAGCTCGCACTCGATGATCGCGGTAGCCTTGGCCAGCAGCGGGTTGCCAAGTTCGCTCAGGTGCCATTCCACATGCTTGGCTTTATCTTTGCCCTTGCCGGCGAAGGCATAGGCTTCTGCGGTCTGTTCGGCAGACAGCAGGTGAATGGCGAACTGCTTGCTGTCACGCAGCACAGGGTAGGTATCAGACGCGTAGTTGGGGCAGAACAGCACCAGCGCCGGGTCGATCGACAGCGCGCTGAAGGCACTGGCGGTGATGCCGACAATGCCGCCATCCGCGTCCAGGGTGGTGACCACGGTCACGCCGGACGGGAACGAGCCCATCACGTCTTTGTAGATGCCAGGTTCGATCATCGGGTGTTACCTCTTAGCGCATCACGAACGGGTCGGGCATGGGCGCGGTGGACAGGTTGATCCACACGGTCTTCAGCTCGGTATAGGCCAGCACCGAATCGATGCCGCTTTCACGGCCGTAGCCGCTGTTCTTGAACCCGCCGATCGGTGCCATGGCCGAGACGGCGCGGTAGGTGTTGACCCAGATGATGCCCGAGCGCACGTCGCGGGCCAGGCGGTGGGCGCGGCCCAGGTCGCGGGTCCAGATGCCGGCCGCCAGGCCGAACTGCGAGTCGTTGGCGATGGCCAGCGCTTCTTTTTCGGTCTTGAAGCGGATCACCGCAGCGACCGGCCCGAACACCTCTTCCTGCATGATGGTCATCGAGTTGCGGTCGCACTCGAACAGGGTGGGCTCGTAGAACCAGCCGTCGCCTTCAACCTCGGCACGCTTGCCCCCCATGTGCAGCTTGGCGCCTTCGGCCTTGGCTGCGGCCACCAGGGTTTCGACCACTGCCAGCTGTTGCGCCGTGGCCATGGGGCCCATTTCGCTGGCGTCATCCTGCGGGCTGCCGATGCGGATACGCTTGGCCCGGGCGATGAGGCGTTCGACGAACTCATCGAAGATCTCGTCCTGTACCAGCAGGCGCGAACCGGCCACGCAGCTTTGCCCGGAGGCGGCATAGATACCGGCTACTGCGCCGTTGATGGCGCTGTCCAGGTCGGCGTCGGCGAAGATGATGTTCGGCGACTTGCCACCCAGTTCCAGTGACAGCTTGGCGAAGTTTTCTGCACTGCTGCGCACCACGTGCCGGGCCGTGGCGGCGCCACCGGTGAAGGCGATCTTGCGCACCAGCGGGTGGCGGGTGAGGGCAGCGCCCGTGCTGGGGCCGTAGCCGGTCACCACGTTGACCACGCCGGCAGGGAAGCCAGCCTCCAGCGCCAGGCGGGCGAGCTCGAGAATGGTGGCCGAAGCATGCTCGGACGGCTTGAGCACAATGGTGTTGCCCGCCGCCAGGGCAGGGGCCAGCTTGATGGCGGTGAGGTACAGCGGGCTGTTCCACGGGATGATCCCGGCTACCACGCCGATGGGCTCGTGCACGGTGTAGGCGAACAGGTCCGGCTTGTCCAGGGGCAGGGTGCCGCCCTCAAGCTTGTCGGCCAGGCCCGCGGTGTAGTGGAAGAACTCCGGCAGGTAACCGACCTGGCCGCGGGTTTCGCGGATCAGCTTGCCGTTGTCGCGGCTCTCCAGCTGGGCCAGGTGCTCTTTGTTCTCGGCAATCAGGTCCCCGAGGCGACGCAGCAGTTTGCCACGCGCCGTGGCGTTAATGCTGCGCCACTGCGGGCTGTCAAAGGCGCGCTGGGCGGCCTGCACAGCCAGTTCCACATCGGCCTCGTCGGCGTCGGGCAGTTGTGCCCAGGCCTGGGCCGTGGCCGGGTTGAGGCTGTCGAAGGTCTTGCCGCTCTGGGCATCGTGCCATTGGCCGTCGATGCACATCTGGAAACGAACGAGGGTCATGCAACAATCCCCTTGGCGGATTCGGTCAGGCTGCGGGCGTTTGCAAGAAAGTCCAGCAGCATCTTGTTGACTTCACGTGGTGCTTCCACTGCCATCATATGCCGTTGTTCAGCAAGGACCACGCTGTGGGCGCCTGGAATACTGGCGGCAAGCTGGCGGGTCATGGCGGGCGTGGAGCCGGCGTCGAGCTCGCCGGTGGCGATCAGCGTGGGCACCTGGATACTGCCAAGGTCGCCTGCGCGGTACATGTCCTGGGTAGCGAACAGTGAATAGGTGGTGTGGTAGCCCTGCGGGTCGTTGCCGGCCAGCACCTGGCGGATGGCGGCCACCTGAGCGGGGTTGGCCGCTTTGTATTCACGGCTGAACCAGCGCTCGAGCGCGGCGTCGACGTTGGCGTCAGGGCCAAGCTCCGCGGCCTGTGCGGCACGGGCGATAACGCCGGCGCTCTGCTCGGGGCTGCGGTTGAACACGCTGTTGAGCACCACCAGCGCAGCCAGGCGCTGCGGGTAGTGCAGGGCGAAGGCACGGGCCACCAGGCCCCCCATGGAGAAACCGATCACGGTTGCCTGGGGGATCTGCAGGTGGTCCAGCAACTCGGCCAGCTGGGCGGCGTAACCCTCCAGGCCGGTGTCGGCAGCTGGCAGGGCGCTTTGGCCGTGGCCGAGCATGTCGTAGGCGATGACGCGGTAGTCGTTGGCCAGGCCAACGATCTGCCCGCCCCACATTTCCTTGTTCAGGCCCACGCCGTGGATCAGTACCACAGGCTGGCCCTGGCCCACGCTCAGGTAGCTGGTGCCGGCGGGGGTGCGTTCAGCGACAGGCTGAATCATGGAGGGCGCTCCTTGAAGGTCGGGCGCGGCGGGTACACACGCCACGCCCCGGCCCGTCTTGGTTATTGTTATTGAGCGTTGGCTTTTTCGGCAGCCAGTTCTTCGAGGTCGATATAGCGGTTGCCGATGCGCGGGTGCAGGCGGCCACCGTCGGCAGCGCCCAGCACCACCACGATCTCGTCGGCACGCGGCGCGTCTTCGATCTGCATTTCCAGGGTGATGTAGTGCGAACGCAGGCCTTCGTCGTCCTTCTGCATCATCGGGATCTGGATCGAGGTGCCAGGGCCGCCGCGCTTGTTGGTAAAGCTCAGGTAGCTCTTGGCCTGGACCGCTTCGCGGTAGTGGTTGCCGAAACGCAGGGTATGGATCACGGCCGAGGCGTGCTCGATTTCGCCGTCTGCACCGACCACGGCGGCCTTGCCATAGGCCTCGATCTTGTCGGCACCGCCGATGGCAGCGGTAAGGCGCTCTACCATCAGTGCACCCAGTTCCGAGCAGTTGGCGCGAATTTCGGGCTTCAGATCTTCAACAAAACCGCGACCGGCCCAAGGGTTCTTGATGACCACTGCCAGCCCGACCATGGTCACGGGCTTGTCGGTGGCCTTGCCGCCTTCGATGCGGGTCTCTTCGGAGTAGGTGACGATCTTGCGAATTTCGAAACTCATGGATGGCTCCTGGTGAGGTTGATCAGTTCTTGTTGTCTGATGGTATACCATAATATTTGTTGTGCAAGAGGTGCCTGGAAATTTCTCGTTCGCGGGGACGAAAGGTGGCGGGCTTGGGTGTGGTGGTGGTGGTGAGATCGAGCGCCGCCCGCGCGGCGCATCGCGAGCTGCGCTCGCTCCTACGCTTGTTTCGGGCCAATTATTCCTGCGCCATTTGCGCGCGAACGCTTGGCCCTTGATTGCCCAATCAACACAAAGCTAATGGCGTACACCTAAAAAGCCCGCTCACGCGGGCCACTCGGGCTCACGGGAGCGGGCGTATCCCGCAATCAATCAGGCAATGGGAATTCAGGCGAACGCCGGCACCACTTCCTTGATGAACAGTTCAAGCGACTTTTTCTTCTCGGCGTGGGGCAGGCTGTTGTCGCACCAGAAGCTGAACTCGTCGACGCCCAGCTCCTGGTAGTAGCGGATGCGCGCGATGATTTCTTCCGGCGTGCCGATCATGGTGTTCTTGCGAATATTCTCCAGCTGGAACGCCGGCACTTCGGCGAACTTCGACTCCGGGCTAGGCGCCAGGAAACCGTTCACAGGCACGGTCTTGTTGCCAAACCAGGCATCGAAGGTACGGTAGAAGCGCGAAATGGCCTGCGCGCCCACCTTCCAGCCTTCTGGCTCGTCTGGGCTGTGCACGTGGGTGTGGCGCAGCACCATCAGTTGTGGGCGCGGCACGCCCGGGTTGTTGTCCAGGGCTGCCTGGAACTTGTTCTTCAGGTCCAACACTTCCTCGTCGCCCTTCATCAGCGGGGTGACCATGACGTTGCAGCCATTGGCCACGGCAAAGTTGTGCGAGTCCGGGTCGCGGGCGGCGATCCACATCGGTGGCGTGGCGTTGAACGGCTTGGGTACGCTGGTGGAGGTGGGGAACTTGTACACCTCGCCCTCATGGGCGTAGTCGCCTTCCCACAGTTTGCGCACCACCGGCACCATTTCGCGCAGGGCCTTGCCGCCGTCCGTTGCGGGCATGCCACCGGCCATGCGGTCGAATTCGAACTGGTAGGCACCCCGGGCCAGGCCCACTTCCATACGGCCGTTGCTGATCACGTCGAGCAGGGCGCACTCGCCGGCCACGCGGATGGGGTTCCAGAACGGTGCGATGATGGTGCCGGCGCCCAGGCGAATCTTCTCGGTGCGTGCCGCCAGGTAGGCCAGCAGTGGCATGGGGCTTGGCGAGATGGTGTATTCCATGGCGTGGTGTTCGCCAATCCACACGGTGCTGAAACCGCCGTCTTCGGCCATCAGGGTCAGTTCGGTGAGGTCTTCGAACAACTGGCGGTGGCTGACCTGTTCATCCCAACGTTCCATGTGCACGAACAACGAAAATTTCATGGGGGGTTCCTCAACGCTTGAAAATGTCTGGCGCCGGGCAGGGCTGGCGCCATGGGCTTTGATACGGGGAAGGGGTCAGGCGAACGCCGGCAGGGTGGCCATCTTGCCGCGGCAGTACACCATTGGCCGCGGCGCTTCATCCGGGACAATCAGGTTGTGCACTTTGCCGACCATGATGGCGTGGTCACCGCCTTCGTATTCGCGCCACAACTCGCATTCGATCACGGCGGTAGCCCCGGCCAGGATCGGGTTGCCCAAGGCGCTCAGCGACCATTCGATGCCGGCAGCCTTGTCCTTGCCTTTTTTGGCGAACGCATAAGCCTGCGCTTGCTGTTCACCGGAGAGCAGGTGAATGGCAAAGCGCTTTTGGCGAATGAGCACTGGGTAGGAATCAGATGTGTAGTTGGGGCAGAACAGGACCAGCGGCGGGTCCATCGACAGCGACGAGAACGCGCTGGCGGTCAGGCCGACGACCGCGCCGTCGTCGTCCAGGGTGGTGATGACGGTAACGCCGGACGGGAAGGAACCCAGGACGTTTTTGTAGACGGTTGCGTCGATCATCTTGTGTACCTCTAAAGCTGCGGTGGGCCGCGGTTTTTATCGTTGATGTGTCTGATGGTATACCGTAATACCTATTTTGCAAGCGGAATTTTTGTACGTGGAATATGCGCGATGAACGGCTGCAGGCCACGTATATAAAGGGGTTGAGCACCAAGTTGATTTTTCCCAGGGGCTGCGGAAACGGATCAGCTGGGTTTTTTTAATGCGTATCAGTGTTGTCAAAAGTTTGGAATACCATAATATGGTCCGCAGCTGAGAGGCCGCCTTGATGCGGTTTCCTACAAAGATAAAAACGACCTTTCGAGCTAAAAACCATGTCCCAACCGTCGTCGCAACACCAGTTTGTCGAGAATCACACGGTCGATTACGTTCCACCTGCCGAGCGCCATGGGAAGGCGCGCGACCTGTTCACCCTCTGGTTCAGCACCAACATCGCGCCACTGCCCATCGTCACCGGCGCCATGGTGGTCCAGGTGTTTCACCTGAACCTGCTGTGGGGGCTGGTCGCTATCGTGCTGGGCCATCTGGTCGGGGGGGTGGTCATCGCCCTTGCCTCTGCGCAGGGACCGCAGCTGGGCATTCCGCAGATGGTGCAGAGCCGTGGCCAGTTCGGCCGCTACGGTGCGCTGCTGATCGTCTTCTTTACCGCGCTGATCTACGTCGGCTTCTTCATTTCCAACATCGTGCTGGCAGGCAAGACCATTCATGGCATTGCCCCGAGTGTGCCGATGCCGGGGGCCATCGTCATCGGTGCTCTGAGCGCCACGGCCATCGGCGTCATCGGCTATCGCTTCATCCATACCCTCAACCGCATCGGTACCTGGGTGATGGGCTCGGCGCTGCTGGCCGGCTTCATCATGATGTTCGCCCAGACCCTGCCCGCCGACTTCCTTACCCGCGGGGCCTTCAACCTGTCCGGCTTCATCGCCACGGTCTCGCTGGGCATCATCTGGCAGATCAGCTTCTCGCCGTACACCTCGGACTACTCGCGGTACCTGCCCCGTGAGGTCGGGATCGCCAAGCCGTTCTGGGCCACCTATTTCGGCGCCACCCTGGGCACTATCCTGTGCTTCAGCTTCGGGACGGTGGCGGTGCTGTGCGTGCCGGAAGGCACTGACGCGATGGATGCAGTGAAACAGGCCACTGGCTGGCTGGGGCCGATCCTGATGGTGTTGTTCCTGCTCAACATCATCAGCCACAACGCCCTTAACCTGTATGGCGCCGTGTTGTCGATCGTGACCGCCATCCAGACCTTCGTGGCCCACTGGACGCCCAGCATCAAGGTACGCGTGGTACTGGCCAGCGTGATTCTGGCGGGTTGCGGCCTGGTTGCCCTGAATGCGTCGGCCGACTTTATCGGCCAGTTCATCGGCCTGATCCTGGCGCTGCTGCTGGTGCTGGTGCCCTGGGCATCGATCAATCTGATCGACTTCTACTTGATCAAGAAGGGCCAGTACGACATCGCCTCGATTTTCAGCGCCGACGGCGGCATCTATGGCCGCTTCAACCACCACGCCATCATTGCCTACGCCTGCGGCATCCTGGTGCAGTTGCCGTTTGCCAATACATCGCTGTATGTGGGGCCGTACTCGAACATCGTCGAAGGGGCAGACCTGTCCTGGCTGTTCGGCCTATTGGTGACAGTGCCGCTGTATTACTGCCTGGCGACCCGAGGCAAGGTGGAGAAGGCAGGGCGTGCAGTGACGGTGAAGTAAACCCCCTGTCAGGCTGAATTGACCGGGGGCCGCCATGCGGCCCCCGGTCTTTATGGGTCAGACCTTGAACTGCGCCACCATGGCATTGAGGTCCACTGCCAGGCGCGACAGGTCCTGGGCCGCTGCACTGGTCTGGTTGGCACCGGCCGAGGTCTGCATGGACAGGTCGCGGATGTTGACCAGGTTGCGGTCCACTTCCCGCGCCACCTGCGCCTGCTGCTCCGATGCGCTGGCAATCACCAGGTTACGCTGGTTGATCGAGGCGATTGCCTCGGCGATCACCTCCAGCGCCTGGCCGGCACCCTGCGCCACTTCAAGCGTGCCAGACGCTCGGTCCTGGCTGCTGCCCATGGCGGTGACCGCACGCTCGGTACCGTTCTGGATACCGGTGATCATCTGCTCGATTTCTGCGGTGGACTGCTGGGTACGGTGGGCCAGCGCGCGTACCTCGTCGGCCACGACCGCAAAGCCCCGGCCCGCCTCGCCAGCGCGGGCCGCTTCGATGGCGGCGTTTAGCGCCAACAGGTTGGTTTGCCCGGCAATGGCGCCGATCACATCCAGCACCCGGCTGATCTCGTTGGCACTGCTGGCCAGTTGCTGGATCTCGCCGGAGGTGCCGGTCACTTCCGCCACCAACTGCTCAATGGACGCCAGCGCCTGGTTGACCCGGTCACGGCCGTCGCGTGTCGTCTGGTCGGCACCTTTGGACGCATCGGCCGTGCTCACGGCGTTGTTGGCGACTTCCTCGACAGCGGCGGTCATCTGGTTCACGGCGGTGGCTGCCTGATCGATTTCCGCGCTTTGCTGGTGGAGGCCGCGGCTGGTGTCCTCGGTCACGGTGTGCAGCTCTTCGGACGCCGACGCCAATTGGTCGGACGACGCGACGATCTTGCCGATGGTTTCGCGCAGGTTGCCCTGCATGCGGCTCAACGCCGCCAGCAGCAACGCGGGCTCGTCGCGGCCGACCACACGGATCTGCTGGGTGAGGTCACCGGTTGCGACACGTTCGGCCACGGCCACGGCGTCTGCCAGGGGTACCACGATGCTGCGGGTGAGCAGGGTGGCGATGGCCAGCAAGGCCAGCATGATGATGACCAGCGCGCCGATGATGGCCACATACGCTTCATCGGCCACGTCACTGCTCAACTGCGAAGCAGCTTCGGCACCTTTGCCATTGAAGGTGATCAGGGCAGTCATGGCCTGCATCATGGTGTCGGCCCGGTCAGTGAGCGGGCCAGTGATCGACTGTTTGGCGTTGTCCAGGCGGCCGGCCGAGATGTCCTGCAGCACCTCGGTCTGGACCTGCAGGTAATCCCGGTAGGTACTTTTAAAGGTTTCGAACAGGGCGCGGTCTTCTTCGCTGACTATGGTACCGACGTAGTCTTCGATACCTTTTTGCAACTGAGTTTCTACCCCCCGGATCAGCTCCAGGTTGCGGCTGCGTTCAGCGGGGTCGTCGTCCAGTGCGCTGCGCAGGGTGAGTGCGCGGGCCCGGCCAAGGTTGCTGTTGATATCGCTGAGCGACATCACGGTGGGCATCCAGGTCAGGCGTATTTCATCCGTAGACTGGTCCATCTTCTGGGTTTCATACAGGGCGGTCATGCCCAGTATCAGTACCAGCAAACCCAGCACGGCAAACACGCTGGCTGCGCGAACGCCGATTTTCATATTCCTCAACTGCATCAGATGCTCCTACGGTGGCAGGCAGGCCTCGGGAGCTGGTGACGCAATGCCATGTCACCGGAAAGGCGCCAGGCTCTGGAAGCGCTGCGGATTAGGGAGTGGACCGTACCCTCACGAATACTGTTTTGCTTTGGATGATTACATATAGCCATTATTGTTGAACAGTCATACAACGTAACGGCATGAGTGGCAGCGCGCGCTGGACAGCGCTTCGCGCTGCTAACGGCTGTCGTGCTGGCGCCGGTACGCACCAGGCTGCACGCCGATGGCCTTGGTGAAGGCCCGGGTGAACGCGGCAACCGACTGGTACCCGGCTTGCACGCCCACTTGCTCCACCGTGTGCCCCGCCCGCAGCAACTGGCTGGCATGGCGCATGCGCAGCGCCAGCAGTACCTGCCCAGGCGACTGGCCGGCCAGTTCGTTGAAGCGTTTGAAAAATGCCGACCGCGACAGGCCGGTGCACGCCGCCATGCGTTCCAGTGTCCAGGGCTGCCCGGGGTCACCGATCAGTTGCTCCAGCAGTTCGGCAAAGTTGGGCTGGCGGGCGAGGGCGATCAAGCCCCCATACTTCTGCCCGGCATGCACTTGTTGGCGCAGTGCATACAGGAACAGCAGATGAGTCAGGCGCTCCAGCAATACCTGTGACGGCCCGGCCGGGCGCCGGCATTCCTCCATAATCAACCCGAACAGCGCCTGGGCTGCACTGCCCGCCGGGTCGTCGGCGCGGAGCACGATAAGGTCGGCCAGCCCTTCGGCAATCAGCGAAGACAACCCGCTGCTGAAGTGGAAAAAGCCGCACACCAGCCCCACGCCGTCCACCGCTTCGGCATCCAGCGTCTGCATGGCCTGGCGCGGTTGGGCGCAGGCGCCCGCGGTGTCCTGCTCACTGGCCAGCCGGTAATCGATGTCACGCAACAGAAACACCGCATCACCACGCTCGAGCCGCACCGGTTGCGCTTGCCCGGCTGCGTGCAACCAGCAATGGCCCTGTACCACCAGGTGAAAACTGGCGTGGCCCATGCCATGGGTGCTGGCGTGCCAGCCGCCGCAATAGCGGCCCACGTGAAACAGGCTGGCATCGAGTTCCAGGCTTTCTAATAACCATTCAATGAGGTGGCTGGCGCAAATCATCTAATACAAACACTCTGGAGCAAGTAAAAGCGACTGATGAATATGGAGCGAATTTCTTATAACCAACAGACTGTGGGCACACCCAGTATGGAGACTACCTCATGTCCTCGCGCATTACCCTACATACCCTGCAAAGCGCCCCCGAGGCGGCCCGGCCGTTTTTGGAAAACGCCCAGAAGAACGCCGGCTTCATCCCCAACCTGCTGGGGGTGCTGGCCAATGCACCGGCTGCGCTGGAAACCTATGTGACCGTTTCTGCATTGAACGGCAAATCGGAACTCACCCTCGCCGAGCGCGAGGTGGTGCAGTTGATTGCCGCCACCCAGCACGGTTGTGACTTCTGCGTGGCAGGCCACACGGCCGTGGCGCTGAACAAGGCCAAGCTGCCCCAGGAGGTGGTCGATGCACTGCGTGCCCGCGGTGAGTTGCCCGATGCACGCTATGAAACCCTGGCGGCCTTTGCCCGCGAAGTCATCGCCACCCGTGGCAATGTCAGTGATGCGACCTACCAGGCGTTCCGTGACGCCGGCTTCACAGAAGGCAACGCCCTGGAAGTGATTCTGGGAGTGAGCCTCGCAACCCTGTGCAACTTTGCTAATGTGTTCGCCCAGACGCCGCTCAATGACGAGCTGGGCAAATACCGCTGGCATCAGCCGTCTGCCTGATTCACCCAACGGGCTGCCAGGTGGGTGGTCGGTGTAGGAGCGGCCTGGTGCCGCATAGGGGTCGCCTGGCGGCCGCGGCGTTTTACAAGGAGCAAGATCATGCAAGATTGTGCATTTCGGACGTGGCTGGATGCCAACGCCGAAGCCATCGACCGGGGCCAGTGCGAACCGCATCAGGTGCTGGCGCACATTGCCGACTCGCAGCTGTTGCAGGTTGGCGTTGACCCTGCGTTGGGCGGGGTCGGCGGCCAAGTCACCGATGCCGTGGAGGCAATTGCCGCCATCGCCAGCCGCTCGCTGGCCACGGCGTTCGTGTGCTGGGGGCAGCGTGCCTTTATCGAGTACCTGCTGTACAGCCCTAACCAAGGCCTGCGCGAGCGGCTGCTGCCGCAGCTGCTAAAGGGTGGACTGGCCGGCGCCACCGGCCTGTCCAATGCCATGAAGTTCCTGTCTGGCATCGAGGCGCTGCAGGTGCGTGGGCGCCCCACCTATGATGGCTGGAACCTCGAAGGCCGCCTGCACTGGGTGACCAACCTGCGCAAAAGCGGCTTCGTGGTCGCTGCAGCCATCGAGGACGATGCCGGGGGGGCTCCGTTCGTGCTGGCTATCCCGTCCGGGGCACAGGGCCTGGAACGGTCCGACGACCTGCAGTTGATGGGCCTGCAGTCCAGCAATACGGCGGCGCTGGCTTTTCACCAGGTGCAACTGGCCCGCGACTGGCTGCTGCATGAAAACGCCCATGAATTTCTGCCTCAGGTCCGGCCTGCGTTTCTCGGGCTGCAGTGTGGCATGGCCATCGGCCTGGCGCGCCGGGCGTTGCAGGAGGTGCAACTGCACCTGCATGGGCGGGCGTCGTTCCTTGAGGAGGCGCAGCAGGTGCTGGCCGCACGGCTGGAAAACACCGTTGCCGAGCTCAAGCAGGGGCTGTTGGACGAGCGCTTCCGCCAGCAGCCGGCGGCCCTGTTCAAGCTGCGCATCACCCTGGCCGAATGTGCGGCCGATGCTGTACAGCTGGAGCTTCAAGCCAGCGGTGGCAAGGCCTACCTGAGCGAGTATGGCGAAGGCTTTGCCCGGCGCTGGCGCGAGTCGGCCTTTGTGCCGATCGTGACGCCGAGCCTGGTGCAGCTTCGCGCCGAGCTGCAGCGCCAGGCCGCCTCGGCATGACGCAGGTAGTGCTGGAAGCCCGGGATATCAGCCTGGGTTACCCGCGCGAGGGCGGCTGGCAGCAGGTGCTCGCCCAGTTCGATCTCCAGCTTGCACCGGGGGAGGTTGTGAGCATTCTGGGGCCAAGTGGTGTGGGCAAATCGAGCTTGTTGCGGGTGTTGGCTGGCCTGCAGCAGCCCCGCAGCGGCACCGTGAGCCTGCATGGGCAACCGTTGCGGGGCCCGCATCCGCGCCTGGCGGTGGCGTTCCAGGACCCGAGCCTGTTGCCTTGGCTGAACCTTGAAAAGAACGTTGCCTTCGGCTTGGACTTTGCGCGCCAGCCCAACCTGGCCGCGCACGAGCGTCGCGCACGGGTCGACCATGCCATCGCCGCCGTGGGCCTGGGCCATGCGCGCAACCAGTACCCGGCGCAGTTGTCGGGCGGCATGGCCCAGCGAACGGCGCTAGCCCGCTGCCTGGCGCGCCAGCCACAGGTGCTGCTGTTGGACGAGCCGTTCGGGGCTCTGGATGAAGTGACCCGGGCCGATATGCAGCAATTGCTGCTGCAACTGATCGCCACCCATAACACGGCGGCGGTGCTGATTACCCACGACATCGACGAAGCCCTGCTGTTGTCCGATCGGGTATTGCTACTGGGCGATCACCCAGCGCATGTCCTCGGCCAATGGCCCATCGACCTGCCGCAACCGCGGACGCAGCAGGTCGAGGCGCTGGGCGCCTTGCGCATCGACATTCTGAAAACCCTTCGGCGGGCAAGCCGCACAGTCGAACCCCACCCAACCCTGTTGCCCTCGGAGGCTGTCCATGTGCATGGATGACTGCTGCTCCTCTTCTTCACGCCGTGATTTTCTAAAGCTCGGCGCCATGTTCACCGCTGCCGGCGCCTTGCCGCTGCTGTCCAGCCTGCAGGCGCGCGCTGCCGCCGAGCCGGATGCGCCTGTGCGCATTGGTTACCTGCCGATCACCGATGCCACACCGTTGCTGGTGGCGCACAATAACGGCCTGTTCGAAGCCGAAGGCATCAAGGCCGAGCGGCCGGTGCTGCTGCGCAGTTGGGCGCAGGTGATCGAAGCGTTCATCTCCGGGCAGGTCAATGTCATCCACCTGCTGTCGCCCATGACCGTATGGGCTCGCTATGGCAGCAAAGTACCGGCCAAGGTGGTCGCCTGGAACCACGTGGGTGGTTCGGGGCTGACGGTGGCGCCAGATATAAGCGATATCAAGCAACTGGGCGGCAAAACCGTAGCGATCCCGTTCTGGTATTCCATCCATAACGTGGTGTTGCAGCAGATACTGACCGACAATGGCCTTGAAGCCGTTTCCAAACCCGCCAATGCGCCGTTGGCGGCCAACCAGGTCAACCTGCTGGTGCTGCCACCTTCGGACATGCCCCCGGCCCTGGCCAGCAAGCGCATCGCCGGTTACATCGTTGCCGAGCCATTCAACGCCCTGGCCGAGAACCTCAAGGTGGGCCGGGTGCAGCGCTTTACCGGCGATGTGTGGCGCAATCACGCGTGCTGCGTGGTGTTCATGCACGAGCACGACCTCAACAACCGCCCGGAATGGTCGCAGAAGGTGGTCAACGCCATCGTCAAGGCCCAGCAATGGACCCGCGACCATCGCGCCGAGGCGGCCGCGCTGCTGTCCAAGGCCGGCCCCAACAAGTACACGCCCCACGAGCCCGCCGTGCTGGCCAAGGTGCTGGCGCCCGCTGCCGACGACCGTGCCGGGTACATCGCCAGCGGCGCCATCCGCCATCAGCAGTGGGATGAAAAGCGTATCGACTTCCAGCCTTACCCGTACCCGAGCTATACCGAAGAACTGGTAAAGCGCCTGAAGACGACGTTGATCGAGGGGGACAACCGCTTCCTCGCCAATCTGGACCCTGCCCACATAGCGCGCGACCTGGTGGATGACCGCTTTGTGCGCAACGCCATTGCGGCAGTAGGTGGGCCCTCGGTGTTCGGCATCGCCGACAACTTCGAGCGCAGTGAGGAGTTCGCGGTCTGATGCGCAAGCATGTCGTTCATGCCAGCCTCGGGCTGGCCGGGTTGCTGGCGCTGTTGGTGCTGTGGTGGGCCGGGGTGGAAGTGTTCGGCCAGGCCGATGGGCTGTCGGCGCGATTTTCACCGGCGGCGACCCTGGCCAGCCTGGTCGAGCTGTTAGGGCAGGGCGAGGTGTACGGGCATATCTGGGTGAGCCTGAAGCGTATTCTGGTGGGCTTGCTACTGGCGTTGCTGATCGGCGTACCCCTGGGTTTGCTGGTGGGCAGCTACCGCCACCTGGAAGCCGCAACCACGCCGGCGTTCCAGTTTTTGCGCATGATCTCGCCCCTGTCCTGGATGCCCGTGGTGGTGATGCTGATGGGGGTAGGGGACCAGCCTATCTATTTTCTGCTGGCGTTCGCCGCGCTGTGGCCGATTTTGCTGAACACAGCAGCAGGTGTTCGCCAACTGGACCCGCGCTGGTTGCAATTGAGCCGCAGCCTGAGTGCCACCCGTTGGGAAACCCTGTGCAAGGTCATCGTGCCCGGGGTGATCGGGCATGTGCTGACAGGCGTTCGCCTGGCCATCGGTATTCTCTGGATCGTGCTGGTGCCCTGCGAAATGCTGGGCGTGAGTGCGGGCCTGGGCTACTTCATTCTTGATACCCGCGACCGCTTGGCGTACTCCGAGCTGATGGCCATGGTGCTGTTGATTGGTGTACTGGGGTTCGCGCTGGATGCCGTGGCGCGTGGGTTGCATCGCCGCTGGGTGCACGCCTGAAACAAACGGGCTGCGCAGGCAGCCCGCGCAGCCTCAATGTACTGTCTGGCGCTGGCGCACGCAGGCCTGGGCTTGCAGGCTCAACGCGTCCAGGCGCTCGTCGCGCTGCTGTTCGGCCTCGATCATGGCATCTTCACCCTGCTGGTTGAGCAGGTAGGTGTGAATCTGCATGACCTCGGTGGTTTCGTAGATGGGCGCGATGTCCAGGCGGCCGATCAGGGCGCCGCTTGGTTGGCCGGTGCTGCTCATCAGCACCTGTGGGCCGTTGGCGGCCACTACCTGCATGCCCATGGCTTCGAACCACGGTACCTGGCTGGCGAAGGCATTCAGCTCCACACAGGCTTGCCGGCCTTGCAGGTCGCCCAACAGGGCGCGGGCGATCCCCTGGCGGCGGTGGTCGGGGTGCACTGCCAGGAACGCCAGCTCGCATGCCTGATCATCGTCCTGGGCGGGCAGGGTGAGGGCAAAGCCCAGCAGCTTGTCGGGTGCATCGGCGTCCAGTGCCAGTGTCAGGGCCACTGACAGGCCGCGTGTGCCATCCAGCGCTTGCAGGTACTGGTGCACCTCCATGCCGACGCCATACTGGTACAGCGGGTAGAGGGGGTTGTCGGCAGTGATGGCGACGCTGCTCAGCGTGCCCACGGCATGAATCACCAGCTCGCGGATCTGGTTCTGGAAGGACTCGGGTGGCACGCTGTCGAGGCGGCTCAGGATGAACATCGGGTGACGGGCTCCGGCGGGTCGGGGTAGGGCCTGCCAATGTAGGTGGCAGGTGGCACAGTTTAACCGTTTGCTGCGGAGCGTGCGAAAGCGCCGTCGATGGGCAGGGTTGAAGTTGATGGTTCTAGTCGGCGTGTTTATGTCATCTGTAAGAGACAATGAATCACTTTCAGTCGGCGTTAACGAAGACGCGTTATAGCGTGGCAACTGCAACTGCAAACCTAAATATATCCACGCATTAACTAAATAAACTCGACCGCTCTTGCTTCTAAGAGCGCGGTAGTTCAGGCAACACAGATTGCGACTTCAGGAGGCCGAGCGTAGGGATTGCGGAGGGAG